>CAYFSD010000008.1:0-16438 GCA_964345705.1 uncultured Desulfohalobiaceae bacterium | reverse complement strand
ACATAGTGAACTCCTTTGCTTGCTTTATTTGTTTTCTATTTCCCAAACAATAGTAAACAAATGAGAAAAAAGCAACAGACTTACGATTTTATTGGACTATTCTAAGCTACTCCATGGGAGTGGCCGGGTCAAGGGCTGGTAAGGATCTTTCTTTCTGATCCATGATTTCTTTTTTTATCAGGTTCTTAAAGTTATTGCCATATGTTTGCTGTGAAATATACTCCACAGTATGCAATGCATTGACATCGCTATGCAACGCAATCAATGATCTAGATATGCCTATTTTGCATGAAGGACAACTGACAAGTATATGTTGAACTTTCAGATTTTCATCATTCAATAGCTCTTTAAGCGTTTTCTTTTTCCTTTTTCTTAACCTGTTGTATACTTTCGGATTGGTTAATGCACCCAAACCGCTTTCTGCACAACAGTAATCAGAAATATGGACCTCTTTATTCAGGATATTCTTTAGTGTCTCGCTATACATTTCATCCGCCTTTCCCGGGCTCACCTGATGAAAAGCGTGATGGCATGAGGAATGGAATACAATGTCCTCCTTTCCCTGGACAAAGCTTCTGTGTTCCTCTTGCAGAGAAGAAGAGAGAAACTGAACCACATCGTATGACTTCAGATCAGGGCCCAGCCTCTCCTCCAGATCGTAATTCTCCAGGGCCGCACGGCAGGTCCCGCACGAGGTCAAAAGGGCCTTCACCTCGAGGCCGTTTGCGCTGGCCTGATCCAGCAGCTGCTGAAACTGGCCGGTATTCCGCCTCTTGTTCTTCTCGAAGGTCTCGGCGCATCCGGCGGAGTGCAAAGGATAGCCGCAGCACTGATGATCCGGAGAAAGGACCACGGCGTACCCCGCCCGGAGCAGCTCGTTGACCGAGCCAAGGCCAATGCTGGGATAGAATAGGGCCGACCCGCACCCGGGAAAATACAGCACCGCGGACCGGCCGTCCCAGTTCTCTTTCTTGGGGAAAAAGATGTTGCCCGAGCTCGTCTCCAGAAGCTCGTGGAGCTGCCCGAATTCCAGCTTGGGCCCCGGGGCCTGGAACATCGGATTCTCCGCTCGCCGTCTCCAAAAGGAGGGGAGAAAGCGGATGGTCTTGTTCTGGATGTTCTGTCCCAGGGTGGCCAGCTTGGCCATGGCTTGAATGCGCTCCGGCTCCTCACCCAGAAAGCTCAGCATCTTGGATTTCAGGCTGAAGCCCTGCTGGAATCCACTCTCCAGGTAGGAGCGAATATTGATGGTCACATCCGCGGAATCGATCTTGACCGGACAAATGGTCATGCACTTCCCGCAGGCGGTGCAGAAGCCGATCAGCTCCTTGAGCTGGGTCAGGAGATCGCTGTCCGGCTGTTCGGACTCGTTCACCGACTGGGTGTAGAGCAGGGCCTCGAGGAGCGCTCCCATGCTGATGTTCTTGTTGCGGGGATGATAGAGCATCCCCTTTTCCGGATAATACATGGGGCAGACCTGCTTGCACTTGCCGCAGCGGGTGCAGATCTGGATATGCTTCAGCTGCTGGCTCAGACGCTCCTTGTCCGGCAGGTCCGTGGTGGAAAAATCCTGGATCAGCCGGTCCCAGGAGAAGGTGTACGGGGCGACGACGAGCTCCTGGCTGGACAGCTTCTCCGGATTCATTATGCCAGATGGATCCACCCGCCGCCTGTATTTGCTCAGCTCGTCGATCTTTTCCGGGGACAGGTACCCGATCTTGGTGATGCCGATACCGTGCTCCCCGGAAACCTGTCCTCCCAGGTCCAGAACCTTTTTGAACACTCGATCCACAGCCTGCTCCGCCTGATGCAGCATTTCGACATTATTGGCGTGAACAGGGATATTCACATGGCAATTCCCGTCACCCGCGTGCATGTGGTTGGCTATTTCCAGGCGTGTGCTATAGAGAGTCTCCTCGATCTTCTGCAATACCTGCTTCTGCTCCGGATATCGACTAAACAAGTCCTGAAAGAAATAGTGGATCTGCAGGGAAAAATCCTGTTCCGCGGCCACATGATCGAGTATTTCTCCGTGAAGGAGCTTGTTGGTTATATCCAGCTCCATGTTGATGAACTCATCATCGGAATCGATTCCGGGAAGGTCCAGGATCTTGTGCAAAGCACTCCTATAGGCGATGGCAAGATACTTGAGATTTATCGACTCCAGAAAGTCTGAAAATTCCGGAATTTTATCCAGAGGGATGACCACGTCCTCATTGATCTTGAACCCGCTGGTCTTTTTGGAGATAGCGCTCAGTCGATGCCGATCCTCCCAGAACCTCGCAGTCTGTTCTTTATTTTCCGCTACCAGGACATCCACATTATCGTAGTTCTCCGCAATATCCACTATAGTCCAGACGGTATCGCGAAGGATTCTCTTGTTGTCCGAATCCAGCTGGACCAACAGCACAGAAATGGGGTCTCCCTCGTAACGCTCCGATTTCTTCTCATACTGAATAGCGCGGACATATTTGCTTCCGAATTCCTCGAGCGCGGACATGGTGACCAGGCTCGATTGTTTCCTGATCTGATCCCTCAGATTGACCAGATCCTTGATCACCAGGGCCGCGTTGTGCATGGAGGAACCGAAGAACTCCAGACATAGGGTCTGGCTGTACTTGAGCTTTTTATGCAGGGTGAAGCAGGCCTCGGTAATGATCCCGTCCACGCCTTCCTTCTGTACCCCGGGGAGACCGCCCAGGTACTTGTTGGTAACGTCCTTTCCCAGCCCGCTGCTGCGGATCTCATCCCCTTGCAGGGAGATCATGTCCAGAACTGCGCCGCTTTGATCCGTGATCTCGAAGTCGACCTGCTCCTCGGGATAGATCTTGTGCCAGGGATGATCCCTGCGCCGAATCGTGACGATCTCTCCGTCCGGACGCACCATTTTGTAGCTGTAGATATTGTCCAGGGTAGTTCCGTATTCAAAGGCGTAGGGCCCTCCCGCATTCTCGGCAATGTTGCCGCCCAGGGAGGAGGCCGACTTCGAGGCCGGATCCACGGTGAAGAGCAGACCCTTCTCCTCGGCCGCCTGAATGGCGTCCGCGGTTATAACCCCGGCCTGAGCGTGGAGGAGCATGTTCTCCGCATCCACCTCGAAGATGGTCTTCAGCTTGGAGATGCTCAGAATCACGGAGTTGCGCAGGGCCGGGATCGCCCCGCCGGTGAGTCCGGAGCCACCTCCCCGTGGCACAATGGAGTAGCCCATCTCCTGGGCCGAGCGCACGATCTCCTGTACCTGCTCCGTGGTCTCGGGGAAGAGGACAAGGAGCGGGAGCTCCATGTTCAAACCGGTTGCGTCCGTCGCGTTCTGAACCAAGGAGTGGGGCGAATCGCCAACAACCTCTTCCGGAAGGAAGTCCCGCAGATGCTTCTTGATTCTCTCCCTAAGCTCCTGAAGCTCCTGATATTCCCTGTAAAAGATGGTGAACCGATGATAAAGAAAATCGTATTGTTCCTGGTCAATAGATTCTTTGTATGCATCCAGCCTGCTGATGACATTATGGAAAACATGCTCAGGTTGGACAAAGGGATTGCTGTGCAATATGAAAATCTCTGATGCCAGGTCGAGGGCAATTGATTTATAATTATTGTCCCAGGACTCGTAGACATCAATGTCTATATCCAGAACAGCTTTCAGGATTCTTTCTGTCGATATATTGATATGTGGCTTATATATGTTCATATTTTTTTCTCTACGAGACTGTCCCTGTTTAATTATACTAGTATCTCTGACCATACATGTTGCATGTATGGATTCATAAGACCCCATTGTATGGCAGAAGATAATACGTGAAGAGATGGAGGAGATGGGGAACTGGAGATAGCGTTTCTATGCATCCATAAAACGCATCATAGATCGATACCGTCTATTCTTTGATCACTTGACAGGGGAAAATCATGAGCTCTCAATCCTTGTCCGGGTAAAGGGCCAAATTGCCTTTTCAGCTTCAACCGCAGACGGCGCCGGGCTCCTCTCGTACCCCGGGCCCAAAAGGCCGATTTCGCCCTTGTTTCACTCCTGCTCTCTCTGCCCAGAGCTCGGCGGAGAGGCTAATTCCTCTCCGTGGCCGCCTCGCCTTTCAGCTGCTCGGGGCATTCCACGAACAGGGGGAATCCCGAGGCGAACTCCCCGATCTCCCGGGCCAGCCGATCCAGCTCCGCATCATCGTGTCTGTGTTCCAGGGCCCGGTCCATCCAGTGTGCGATTCGAGCCATTTCCTCTTCCTGCATGCCTCGAGTGGTCACCACCGGGGTACCCAGCCGTATTCCCGAGGTGACAAAGGGTGACTCGTTGTCGAAGGGGATGGAGTTCTTGTTCACTGTGATGCCCACTCGATCCAGCACCTCTTCCGCTTCCTTGCCGGTCACCCCCTTTCTCCGCAAGTCCACGAGGAGGAGATGATTGTCCGTGCCGCCGGAAACGAGGTCGAATCCCAGCTCCAGGAGTTGACGGGCCAAGACCTTAGCGTTGGCCACCACCTGTTTCTGGTACATCCCGAACTCAGGGCGCAGGGCCTGTCCGAAGGCCACGGCCTTGGCCGCGATCACGTGCATCAGCGGCCCTCCCTGCAGACCCGGAAAGATCTGGGAATTCAGCTTCTTCCCGTAGCTCGGGGTGTTGCTGAGGATGAATCCCCCTCTGGGCCCGCGCAGGGACTTGTGCGTGGTGGAGGTAACGAAGTCGGCCTCTCCCAGGGGGCTCTGATGCAGCCCCGTGGCCACCAGCCCGGCAATATGGGCCATATCCACCATGAGATAGGCCCCGACTTCATCGGCCACGCGGCGAAAGGCGGCGAAGTCGATTTCGCGGGGATAGGCGCTGGATCCGGCCACGATCATTCCCGGCTTGTGCTTGCGGGCCTGTTCCCGCAGCTGCTCGTAGTCGATGGTCTGCGTATCCGGATCCACCCCGTAAAAGACGCTGTGATACAGCTGACCGGAAAAGTTGACCGGGCTCCCGTGGGTCAGATGCCCTCCGTGGGACAGGTCCATGCCCAGCACGGTGTCCCCGGGCTTGAGGAAGCCGAAGTACACGGCCATATTGGCCTGGGATCCGGAATGGGGCTGGACGTTGGAATAGGGAGCCTGAAAGAGCTCCTCGACCCGCGACCTGGCCATTTCCTCCACCTCGTCCGCGTGCTCGCAGCCGCCGTAATATCGTTTCCCGGGATAGCCCTCCGCGTACTTGTTGGTCAGGCAGCTGCCCGTGGCCTCACGCACCGCGGGGGAGGTGAAGTTCTCCGAGGCGATGAGCTCGATGGTGTCCCTCTGCCTGCTCTCTTCCCTTTGAATCGCCTGCCAGACCTGCGGATCCAGCGATTGAAGTTCCTGTTTCATATATGCTTTTCGCCTTGATTGCGTTGTTGTTTGTTTCCGAAAAAACCCGTGCGCCGCAAAAAGTGTTCCTTTTTTCTATTCCTTCAGTGACTGCACCGTGGAAACAAAGAGCGACAGGCGCTCTCCGCGCAGCTCGTCGAGAAATCAATCCGGCGCTTGTGCGGCATACAGCCCTGCAGCAGTCCTGATCCAAGCCAGGAGCTACTGCGGAAAATTCTGTTTATAGCGCTTCCAGAAGGCATCCAGATCGAAGGAGTGGGCCTGCGTTCCCATTTGCTCCACACAAAAGCTGGCGCAGGTGGCCCCGAGCTCGGCCGATTTCTCCAGACTCTCGCCCTGAACCAGTCCCTTGATCAGGCCGGCCCGAAAGGCGTCCCCGGCACCCGTGGGGTCCTTCACCACCTCCGGCTTGGCAGCCGGAACGCGGACCGCTTCCGCGCCGTTCCGCTCGATGAGGGATCCCTCCTCGCCCAGGGTGGTGACGATCGCGCCGGTGCGCTTCAGGACCTCCTCCTTGTCCATGTTGACGGCTTCCAGGATCAGGCTCAGCTCATAGTCGTTCGCGATCAGGACCTCGGATCCCGTGATCATCTCCAACAGCTGCTCACCGGAAAATGCGGGGATATTCTGGCCGGGATCGAAGATATAGGGAATTCCCAGCTCCCTGTACTTGCGCGGATAGCTCTGCATATCCTCGAGATTTCCCGGAGAGACGATGGCCAGGCTGTTCCGGGTCTCTAAGGAAGTATTCTCCCCGTGGGTGGAAATCTCCATCGCACCGGGATGGAAGGCCGTGATCTGGTTGTCCGCGCGATCCGTGGTGATGTAGGCGCTTGCCGTGGCCTGGTCGCTGACCTTTTTCATCCCCTCCAGATCGATCCCCATCCGGCGAAACCACCTCTCGTAGCGATCGAAGTCGCTGCCCACGCTGGCCAAAACCGTGGGGCTCTCCTCTAGAAGGGACAGGGAGTAGGCGATATTGCCCGCGGTGCCGCCGAACTTCTCCTCCAGATCGTTGACCAGGAAACACACATTCAGGATGTGCAGCTTGTCCGGGAGGATATGATTGGCAAACTTGTCCGGAAAGCTCATGATTCGGTCGTAGGCCATGGAACCCGATATATAGATAGGCATACCTCTATCCCTGACTGTAGTGGACGGATCCGATTTTCCCGCGGAAGGGTTTTCCTTCCGCGGGCCTCATTCGCCTATGTTCCCTAGATCTTGCAGGCAGTCCGCAGATCCTTGGTCGCGTCCGTCTTCTCCCAGGTGAACTCGGGATCCTCGCGACCGAAGCTCCCGTAGCAGGAGCTCTTCTTGTAGATCGGACGCAACAGGTCCAGCTGCTTGGTGATGTAATAGGGCCGCAGGTCGAAGACCTCGCGCACCGCGCTGGTCAGGGTGTCGTCATCCCCCTGGCCCGTGCCCTTGGAGGTGACCAGCACGGAGACGGGATCCGCCACGCCGATGGCGTAGGCGAGCTGGACCTCGCATTTTTCGGCCAGCTCGGCGGCCACCACGTTCTTCGCGATGTAGCGGGCCATATAGGCGGCGGAACGGTCCACCTTGGACGGGTCCTTCCCGGAAAAGGCGCCGCCGCCGTGGCTTCCCATGCCCCCATAGGTGTCCTGGATGATCTTGCGGCCGGTCATGCCGCAGTCCCCGAGAGGTCCGCCGGTGACAAAGCGACCGGTGGTATTGATGAGGATGTCGGTGTTCTCGTCCATGAGCTCCCCGGGCAGGGTCCGTAGCACCACCTCCTTCTTGATGGCCTCCTTGAGGTCCTCATAGGAGACCTTGTCGTCGTGCTGGGCGGAGACAACAACGTTGTTGATGTACTTCGGCTCGCCGTTGTCGTACACCATGGACACCTGGGTCTTGCCGTCGGGCCGGAGGAAGTCGAGCTCACCCTTCTTCCGCACATAGGTGAGCCTGCGGCTCAGCTTGTGCGCCCAATGAATGGGAGCGGGCATCAGGGTCTCTGTCTCCCGGCAGGCGTAGCCGAACATCATCCCCTGGTCCCCGGCTCCCTGCTCCTCGGGGGAATCGCGGTTCACACCCTGGGCAATATCCGGGGACTGCTTGTCGATGGAGGACAAAACGGCGCAGGTTTCCCAGTCAAACCCCATATCCGAGCTGGAATACCCGATGTCCTTGATCGTATCCCGCACGATCTGAGGCAGATCGGCGAATCCCTGCGATGTGATCTCCCCGGCGATGAAGCACAGCCCGGTGGTGACCAGGGTCTCGCAAGCCACCCTGGAATTGGGATCCTGCTCAATGAGCGCATCCAGCACCGCGTCGGAAATCCGGTCCGCGACCTTGTCCGGATGGCCCTCGGTCACGGACTCCGAGCTGAACATATAATTTCCTTTTTTCCCGATCATTTCCTTCTCCTTCTTGCGTCTTTTCGTTCCACCCCGGCTTCCCGGACGGGGCGATCCGCTTTCCACCCTCTTTCATCCACCCATAGGGGCCGAGCCAACAGCAAAGGTAACCCACTAAAATAACTGGCTTGTTGGCACACAATCATTCAAGGCCCCAATAAAGTCCTGTGATCAAAGAAAACGTGAAAACCATTTAGTAACCGGCAAAAGCATAGCTAGTTTTTAGTTATATAGGTCATCGACACACATGTCAACACCCAAATCCGATTAATAAAAATTATTAGCGATAAAAAAAAAGGTATTAGTGGAATAAAATAAAATAAAAGAAACATGAAAAACATACAGGTTAGCATTTTGCACTTAACCTGTATATTTTATGCTATAATATGTTCGATACAGTAATAAAAAAACACTTACAGATACTCAAAAATCAGATTAAACAATGAAAAAAATACATTTATTTACTTAAACAACAAAAAATAACTATTGTATATACATAATTATGAAACACATATTGTTTTTAAAACATATAAAAAAATCCTTGAATGCACTAAGACATTCTTAAACTCATGCCAACAACAGGCAAAGACTCTATCATTTTACCAGGATATTTTGATATATTCAAACAAAGTCCCACTTTCTTGTACCACATCGTTCCCGACCGAACATGTCCCCCCCGCGACACCCTGTTCATCAATCGGGCTTCGGGAACAGGGAACCGGAAAGGAACGGTCTGAGCTCGGATGCCGAACACACAAGGGCACCTCGAGGCCAAGCGAGCCAAAAAGAGGGTCAGGGTACCGTCCAGGAAATACTTAAAGGACAGGGTCTTTCCTGCCTCTAGGGACGGGAAACGCAGCTGCGCTGCCGGATAAGCGGGGACGTGAAAAACAGCCTGGCGTCATGCCGCGGGAGAGCAAAGGGGTGAGCGAGGATTTTTTCGTCCAATCAGGAGGTCCAAGGCTAAGGGGAGCATACACTCATCCTACGCAAGGACTGAAACGGTCTCCTGGAGAAGAGGAACGCAGAAAGCGGTGCCTTGCGGAATGAGCTGCTTACGGGGTAACGGTAACTATTCGGCACCTCACTGCCTCAGCTTCCACGGGCACGGGATCGGATCAAAGTGGTGAATAAGTGCCTTACGGGAGAGGAATTTTTCTTCACTGGAGAATGCAAATACAGGTAGTGGAAACCTTAAGTGAATAATCCTGCTTTCAAGGGATACATTGTGATCTCTATCTACAACCCTTTTTTGTATTTCATTGATGCTTCTTTATTCAAAAAAATCCCGAAGCCACAGAGCAATCCGCGGCTTCGGGATCTATACCGCGAACGTTTTACTCTTCGATAATTGTATCAAAACAGACGATTTGATCCCCGTTCTCCATCCTGATCAGCTTGACCCCCTGGGCCGACCTGCTGCAGATGCGGATATCCCCCACGTCGAAACGGATCATCTTGTTGCCCGAGGTGAGCATGATGATCTGATCGCCCTCCTTGACCTGGATCGAGCCCAGAAGATCCCCGGTCTTCTGATTGGGCTTCATGGTGATCACGCCCTTGCCGCCCCGCGCCTGAAGCCGATAGTTGGACACCGCCGTGCGCTTGCCGAATCCGTGCTCGGTGACAGTGAGCAGATAGCTCTGCTCCGGGCTCGTATCCACAACCACCCCGGAAACGACCTCATCCTCTTCGCGCAGCTCAATGCCCTTCACGCCCAGGGCGTTGCGGCCCATTCTGCGCACGTCCAGGCAGGAAAAGCGGATGGCGTATCCCATCTTCGTGCTCAGGATGAGCTCCGCCTTGGGGCTCACCTCGTGCACGGCGATGAGCTCATCCCCTTCCTTCAGGGACACGGCGATGAGGCCGTTGGAGCGGAGATTCTTGTACGCCTCCATGTCCGTGCGCTTGACCATCCCGTTCCTGCTGATGAACATGTAGTCGTGATCAGGGTTCATGGTCCGCTGTTCCAGGGCGGTGGCCACGAACTCGTTCTTCTGCAGGTCAAGGAGGTTGGAGATGTGCGTTCCCCGGGCCTTCCTGCTGCTTTCCGGGATCTGATACACCTTGAGCTTGAACATCCGGCCCAGGTTGGTGAAGAGGAAGAGGTTCTGGTGGTTGCTCGCGGTGATCAGGGACTGGACCAGGTCGGTCTTGGACACCGTTCCCCCGGTCATTCCCTTTCCGCCGCGCTTCTGCTTCCCGTAGCTGGTCAAGGGAGTGCGCTTGATGTACCCTTTCCGGGTCAGGGTGATCAGCACGTCCTCGTCCGGAATCAGATCCTCGACATCGATCTCCTGGGGATGACTGCCGAGGATTTCCGTCTGTCTCGGGGTGGCGAACTTGGCCTTGACCTCCTCCAGCTCCTCGCGGATCACGCCCTTGAGCACTTCGGGGTCGGCGATCACCGTCTTGAGGTACTCAATGCGCCGCAGCATCTCCTCCAGCTCCTCCAGGATCTTGGAGCGCTCCATGTTGGTCAGGCGCTGCAGGCGCATGTCCAGGATGGCCTGGCTCTGCTCCGAGGTGAGCTCGAAGCGGTCCATGAGATTCTGCTTGGCTTCCCCTGGATTCGCGGAACCCCGGATAATGGAGACCACTTCGTCGATATTGTCCTGGGCGATTTTCAGGCCCTCCAGGATGTGGGCCCGTTGCTCGGCCTTCTGCAGATCGTGCCTGGAGCGCCGGAGGACCACCTCCTTGCGATGCTCGATGAACAGCTCCAGGTACTCCTTGAGATTGATCAGCTTGGGCCGGTTGTTCACCACGGCCAGCATGTTGATCCCGAAGGAGCTCTCCAGGGCGGTGTATTTGTAGAGCTTGTTGATCACGATGTCGGAGAGGGTGCCCTTCTTCAGGTCGATGACGATGCGGATTCCGGTGCGGTCCGACTCGTCCCGCAGGTCGCTGATGCCCTGGATCTTCTGCTCGTTGACCAGCTCGGCGATCTTTTTCAGCAGATTGGCCTTGTTCAGGGCGTAGGGGATCTCCGTAACCACGATGGATTCCAGCCCCCTGGAACGCTGCTCCACATTGAGCTTGGCCCGGACCCGGACGCTCCCCTTGCCGCTGGCGTACGCCTCCCTAAGCCCCTGGGCCCCGTAGAGCGAGGCCCCGGTGGGAAAGTCCGGCCCCTGGATGGACTGACACAGCTCGTTCACCCCGGCCTCGGGCTCGCTCAAGAGATGCAGGACACCGTCCAGGACTTCCCCCAGGTTGTGCGGCGGGACGTTGGTGGCCATTCCCACGGCGATCCCCGCCGCTCCGTTGACCAGGAAATTGGGGATCTTCGTGGGCAGGACCTCGGGTTCCTGGAGGGTATTGTCGTAGTTGGTGCGGAAATTGACCGTGTCCTTCTCCAGATCGGAGAGGAACTCGCTGGAGAGCTTGGCCAGCCGGCACTCGGTGTAGCGCATGGCCGCTGGGGCGTCACCGTCGATGGAGCCGAAGTTCCCCTGCCCGTCCACTAGGGGGTCGCGCATGTTGAAGTCCTGGGCCAGCCGGACCAGGGCGTCGTACACCGCTGCGTCGCCGTGGGGATGGTATTTGCCGATCACGTCGCCCACCACGCGGGCGGATTTCTTATAGGCCCGGTTGTGCAGAATTCCCAGCTCGTGCATGGCGTAGAGGATGCGCCGGTGCACGGGCTTGAGGCCGTCCCGCACATCGGGTATGGCCCTGCCGATAATAACGCTCAGAGAATATTCCAGATAGGACTTCTTGATTTCGTCCTCGATAAAGACCTGCTGATCCACGACTGACACCTCGTCGTTTTTGGCGTGTTCTTTCGCTGTCCGCCGCCCCCGCGGCCGTTATGGGTTTGTCGGCTAGTGAAGGATTGGGAACGGTCTGCTCTAGCAGGCCGTTGAAAAACTTCCAATTGCTGCGTTGCTTCAAAAAGTTCAAACTCTCACGTAGGAATAACTACGCTACGACCTTGAACTTTTTTCGCGCCTTGCACTTGAAATTTTTGAACGGCCTGCCCCGAAAAGGACTTTTTCAACAGGCTGCTAGATATCCAGGTCTTCCACGGCCAGGGCATTCTTTTCGATGAAGGCCCGGCGGGGCTCGACCTGCTCGCCCATGAGCTGCCGGAAGATCGTATCCGCCTCTTCCGCCTCCTCGATCCGGACCTGGACCAGGTTCCGGTTGTCCTGCCTCATGGTGGTCTCCCACAATTGTTCCGGATTCATTTCCCCCAGGCCCTTGTAGCGCTGGATGGAATAGCGCTTATCCCCCTCGGCGAGGACATATTCCAGAAGCTCGAAGGGGGAGTGGAAACGCACCGTCTGGCCGTTCTTCAGGTGCAGCTCGAAGTCGAATTCGGGATGGCCCCGCTTGAGCTCGGTCAAAACATCGAAGGCGTTCCGGTAGAGCTTGGAGTTGAAGAACTCCACCCCCAGAGAGATCTTCTTCTCGTTGCGGTCGATGAAGCGGAGGAAGGTCCGGGTCACCTCCTCTGTCTCCTGGCGCTCCAGGCGGAGGGTGTACCCCTGCCCCTCGATGTATTCCTGCAGCCTTTCGACCGCATCGCTCACCCCCTCGGACGCCTCTCCAGCCGACGATTCCGCGCCGCCGGGCTCGAAGTCCTGTGGAGTGAGCTTTTCTCCGAAATCGAGCAGGGCCAGGAAGAGATCCTCGTTCAACCCGATGTTCACGGCTTCCTTGAGCTTTTCCTGCAGGGAGATGATCTTCTGCAGGAACTGCACCAGCTCTTCGCCGGTATACAGTCTGCCGTTCCCCGTATCCAGGCTGATCTCTGAGGAGATCTGCTGCAGCAGGAAGTCCTTGAGCTCCATGTCGTCCGCGATATAGCGCTCAAACTTGGCCTTGTGCACCCGATATAAGGGCGGCTTGGCGATGAACAGATGCCCTTCGTCGATCAGCTGCCGGAACTGCCGGTAGAAGAAGGTGAGCAGGAGGGTGCGGATGTGCGCCCCGTCCACGTCCGCGTCGGTCATGATGATGATCTTGTTGTAGCGGAGCTTCTGGGGATCGAACTCGTCCTCCCCGATGCCCGCGCCCAGGGCGGTGACCAGATGCTGGATCTCCTTGTTCTCCAGGATCTTGTCGAAGCGGGCCTTCTCCACGTTCAGGATCTTGCCCCGCAGGGGGAGGATGGCCTGACACTTGGGATCCCGGCCCTGCTTGGCCGAGCCCCCGGCGGAGTCCCCCTCCACGATGAACAGCTCGCTCTGCTTGGGGTCCTTGCTCTGGCAGTCGGCCAGCTTGCCCGGTAGGGCGGAATCGCTCAGGGCGCTCTTGCGGCGGACCAGATCCTTGGCCTTCTTGGCCGCGTCCCGCGCCCTGGAGGTCTCGACCACCTTCTCCACGATCTCCCTGGCCTCTTTGGGATTCTCCTGCAGGTAGGCGCTGAGCCGCTCGGTGACCACCTGGGCCACATATGCGGTGACCTCGCTGTTGCCCAGCTTGGTCTTGGTCTGTCCCTCGAACTGGGGATCGGGGATCTTCACGCTGATGATCGCGGTCAGCCCCTCCAGGACGTCGTCGCCCATGATCTTTTGCTGCAGCTTGCGGGGCAGGTCGGAATTCTGGATATAGGAGTTGATGGTTCGGGTGACCGCGGTCTTGAACCCGGAGAGATGGGTTCCTCCTTCCCGAGTGCGGATATTGTTGGCGAAGGTGTAGGTGTCGCCCTTGAACCCGGAGTGAAACTGCATGCAGAACTCGATGATCACGTCCTCGATCTCCCCCTGCCCATACACCGGGGGATGCAGCACGTGCGTCGAGGCATTGAGCTTTTCCACAAAGGAGCGGATCCCGCCGTCGAACTGGAAGGAGTTCTCCTCCTGGCTCCTCTCGTCGTACACATCGATCCGGATCCCGCTGTTCAGGTAGGCCAGCTCCTCGAAGCGCTTGCTCAGGGTGTGATAGCTGAGCACGATGTCCTCGAAGATGGTCTCGTCCGGCCGGAAGTGGATGGTGGTTCCGGTCTTGTCCGTCTCGCCCTTGTCCGTGAGCGAAGTGGCCGGCTGTCCACGCACGTATTTCTGATAGTATTTTCTCCCCTGGCGCCGGATGGTCACTTCCAGGTATTCCGCCAGGGCGTTGACCACGGAGATGCCCACCCCGTGCAGACCGCCGGAGACCTTGTAGCTGTTGTTGTCGAATTTGCCCCCGGCGTGGAGCACCGTCATGACCACTTCCACCGCGGGGCGGTTCTCCTTGGGATGGGTGTCCACGGGGATCCCCCGGCCGTTGTCGGAAACAGTGACGCTGTTGTCCAGATGAATGGTCACCCGAATGCGGTCGCAGTAACCGCCCATGGCCTCGTCGATGCTGTTGTCCAGGATCTCGTACACCAGATGGTGCGCCCCCTGGACGTCCTGACTGCCGATGTACATGGCCGGGCGCTTCCTGACCGCGCTCAGGCCTTCCAGAATAGTGATGCTTTCGGCATTGTAGTCTTGGGTGGACATAGTGGTCATGGTCCTCGAAGGCTGAAGTTATTCCAGGGTTTCGTCCTCGTAGTAGACTTCCTCGGTGATATCCACGGGCATGGTGATCACGAAGTATTCCGCATCAGTGTGGCCCGCTATCTTGCACGGCCCCAGGGCGTTGGTGAATTCAAAGCGCACTGTCTCGGAGTCGAAATGGGAAAGGATTTCGATAAGGTCCCTGGTGGGGAAGGCGATTTTCTCCACGTCCCCGTGATAGTCGACTTGAAGGCTTTCCGTGGCTTCTCCCGTTTCCTGTCCCTCGCTGTAGATCACCAGCTCCTCGTTGTCAAAAATGAAATAGGAGCACTGCTGGGTTTCCGTGTTGAAAACGCGGAGCCGGTTGAGGGCATCGGTCAGCTCCTCCTTGGCCACGCTCATGACGCTGTTCTCCTCGTCGAAGTAGGCCAGGAAGTTGCTGTAGTCCGGGAAGGTGTCCATGGTCAGGGGAACGCTGAAATGCTCCGTTTGGTCCTTGTTGGTGAAGAATAGGCGCTTTTCGTCCATGTTGAAGTAGATCTCCTCGTTATCCAGCCACTTGCGCAGCTCCAGGAGATAGGGCTTGGCCACGAGAATGCCCTGTTCCCCGAGCCGTTCGGCCAACGCCTCGTTCTCGAAGCGGGCCAGGGCGAACTGATGCCCGTTCAGTCCGCAGGCCTCGAGCCATCCCGGCTTATCCCTGAGGGGCATCAGATTGAGGTAGTGCATGTTTTCCGTGTTGTCCTCCGCGATACAGAAGGCGATCCGCTCAATGAGGCTCTTGAGCTCCGCTCCGGTCCACAGGACGGCGCCCTCCCGGGGGAAGGGATGAAAGTGCTGAAACCAGGTCGAGTCATAAGTGGGAAGCTTATATTTCCGTTTGTCCTGCTCAAGGAGCACGGTTTCATTGTCCGGATCGTAGCGGAACTGGATTTGCCCTGAAGGGAGCTTGCGCAGCAACTCGTGGACGTTGCGTCCCTGAATCCCCACCAGCCCCGAGGACAGGCACTCTGCCTCGTAGCTTCCAGAAAATTCCATTTTGGAGTCCGTGGACATGATCTTCAGCCGGTTCTCGTTCGCCTGAAGCCATATGGTTCGCAGGAATGCCGCTCCCGTCTTGCTGGGAATGATATTCGCCGCTTTCTGTACTCCGGATAGAATATTCTCTTTAGGGATTTTTACTTGCATTAGTAGCTCCTTATAGGGGAGGTTCTTTTGTTCATAATTTAATTAATATATTGAAATTATTGAAATATTAATTGTCATGAATTTTCGACCATGCGTCGACAGAAGGAACAGACCCAAAAGGGGATGGGCTCAGGAACGCAGTTGTTCACATCGTTGTTGAACGGATTGGAACATGGCCTGTAGATTCTTGTCTTTTTCCAGCAATTCGTAGAGCTTATGGATGGAGTGCATCACCGTGCTGTGGTCCCTGCCCCCGAAGGCCTCCCCGATCCGGGGATAGGACAGCCGGAGCATCTCTCGGCAGAGCGCCATGCCGATCTGTCTGGCCCGGACCACCTTTCGTTTCTTGGTCCCGGAGAGGATCTCTTCTTGGGGAATGCGGAAATAGTCGCTCAGCTCGGATACGACGGACTGGACCGACAATCCCGAGGTGGCTACGTTGCGGACTTCCCGTTGCAGCAGGGTGTCCGTGCATGCGTGGGGGGATTGAAGCTCGTGGGCCGCGAGGACCTGGAACAGGACCCTTCGGATATGCCGAAAGCTGTTGAATTGGCGGGCCAGATGCACGATTTGCCCGTCCGATAGCGCAAGCCCCCTGTGTCTGCAAAAATTGTCAATATAACGAATCCTTACATCTAGGTCAGGATAATTTAGGGTGATATGGATTCCGCTATCGAGAATGGAACGCAGTCTTTGATCGATATATTGGTATATTTCGCTATTTTTATTGCATCCTATGAATATCTTGTGCTTTTTTTCTGAAAGATAATGAAGTAAATGAGAAAAATCTTGTATTATGTAACTGTAATTGATGATTGTATGAAAATCATCAATACAAATTATATCATAATTTTGAAAAATATTGTGTAATGACGTGCTTCTTGCCTTTGTATAATGAGAGTATAACAATTTAGGTTTAGAATAGAGAATGTTATATTTTTTATCCTGGATAAAAAAATTGTTGAGAATCGATTTAAGTAAATGAGTCTTTCCTACTCCAGGATCTCCAAATATTATGAATTGTTGAATCTCATCGATTTCATTGTTTGTTATTTTTTTGCAGGTCAAATAGGGTAATTTTTGCTT
>CAYFSD010000007.1:8727-17418 GCA_964345705.1 uncultured Desulfohalobiaceae bacterium | reverse complement strand
GTATGGCGTCCCCAAGGGGATTTGAACCCCTGTCGCCGGCGTGAAAGGCCGGTGTCCTGGACCTAGCTAGACGATGGGGACGCAAGTGATGGCTGGGGCACGAGGATTCGAACCTCGGCTACCAGGGCCAGAACCTGGCGTCCTGCCGCTAGACGATGCCCCAGCAAGCGACAAGAAACTTTGTATCCAAGGAGGCGGACGTTGTCAAGCCTTGATCAAACCGCCTCAGCCAGCCTGCGGGTCCGGTTCTTCAGCCGCTTGATCCGGCGCCGCAGCCGGTCCCGCTCCTTGCGCTGGGAGCCGGGAAGCTTTTCCTTCTGGGCCTTGAGCTCCTTGATCTCGCGCTTGATGCTCCAGATCTGCTCCTTGTAGGGATTTTCCGAGTCCTCCAGGATGCCGCAGAGCTCCTTGATCTCCTTGATCAGCTCGTGCTTTTCCATCCCGGACGCGCCCTTGATCTGGGGAACCTTCTCAATGGCCAGCTCGCGCAGCTCCTTGGCCGTCATCTTGTCCAGGGGCTTGCTCAGATTCAGATCTTCCAGGGACATCTCCGCCATGGCCGTTTCCTCCTTCAATTCGTGAATCCTGAACCGTTATCCGTGAACGGTAAATCGTATCATCCCGTCCCTTCGCCGTGTTCCCGCTGCTGGCGGTGCAGGGCGATGTAGGCCCTGTAGCAGCGGCCGAAAGGGGTGTCCTCGGGGAGGACGTCGAGCAGGGCCCCGACTTGGCTGGAATCCGGGAGCTGACCCAGGCTGCTGCCCGACATCTCCCGCTCCAGATCCACGTCGTCGAGCGCGATCCGATTCTGTAGCAATTTGTACTTGATGTTGTCAAACGGCTGCCAGCCCAAAAACCGCGAGATGGCCTCGAGGAGGGTGTCCGCGTGATAGACCATCTCCTGCATGAGCAGGTTGTCCTCCACGCCCAGGACCAGGGCGTTGCCCTGCCGCCCCAGGGGCTTGACCATGTCCGCGAACTCCTCGCCCACGAGCTCGGGCCATTTCTTCCATAGGCGGGCGATATCCATCTCCCGCCGGAACCGTTTTCCGCTCATGTATTGCGTCAGGGCCGTATCCGCGGATTTCATGATCTCCTGCCCCTTGTCCGCGAGGAGTAACTCGTCACGATTATGCTCATTATACGATTCCCTGCAACAAAGACGGATTGATCTCGTACCAGGGCGAGGTGTCGGTGAAGGTCCCCAGGGTGGAGGTCAGATAGGGGCTGACCACTCCGGCGGCCTTGAGCTCGATGATGAGCTGGTCCAGGCTGCCGCGCAGGCGCAGGCGCTTCATGATCCCGCCCAGGGTCACTGCGTTGATGATCCTGTCCTCCGCGGTGAAGCGCAATTGGCGCAGGAGCTCGGCCGCGGTCTTGGCCGGGACCCCGGCGAGGAGGGGGCAGGCCTCGCCCAGGGCACGGTGCGGCTGCCAGAATCTGGTGACGGCCGCCTGTTCCACCGTGAGCCGCACTGCCGAGGGCAGGGTGAAGCGGATCCGAGGGTCGAAGCTGAGCACCGCGTTCTCCCAGGCCATGTTTCGCTCGGACGAGCCCGAGGGGATGAGCATGCGCCAGTGCCAGGCAGCGAGAAGGGTCTCCTCGGGTTCCGGGACTTTGGCCGCCACGGCGGAGTAGGTGACTGAGGCCTCCTCCAGGGCCATGTGGAGCACCCTGCTCAGGCCGCTAGCGTCCTCCTCGGCAAAGGCGAGGGCGCTTTCCAGTTGGTGCAGTTCCTGGGTCATGTTGTGATTCGTAATTCCTGAGCAGTTATTCGTCAAATCCGTCCGTAGATCCGTGAGATGGAACGAAGCCACTCCGCCGCATCCGAGCTCAGCTGCTCGGGCAGAACCCGCCAGGACCAGTTCCCTCCCGACGTGGCCGGGGTATTCATCCGGGCCTCGGAGGAGAGGCCGAGCACGTCCTGCAGCGGGGTGATCATCAGCCGGGCCGGGCTCATCATGCCCAGCCGGACCAGCTCCGCGGCCACGCTCTCCTCGTCCACTTCCCGGCCCAGATAGTCCTCGAGCCAGCGCCTGTTTTCCGTGCTCGCCTCCTCCTCGAGCCAGCCGCGGACCGTGTTGGTGTCGTGGGTCCCGGTGTAGGCCACGGACAGGGGCTCGATATTGTGCGGCAACAGGGTCGATCCCGGGTCCTCGGAGGTGAAGCCGAAGATGATGGGCTTCATCCCCGGCAGGCCGAAACAGGCCATGGTTTCCCGCACATCCGCGGTGATTTCGCCCAGATCCTCGGCCACGATCCGGGCCTCGGGGAAACGCCTGTACACCGCGCGCAGGAACTCATCAGCCGGAGCCCGCTGCCACCAGCCGTGAACAGCGCTTTCAGCGTCCGCCGGGACCTCCCAGTAACCCACCATGCCCCGGAAGTGATCGATCCGGACCATGTCGAAGAGCTCCAGGTTGTGTCCCAGGCGGGCCAGCCACCAGGAGAAACCGGTTTCCCGGAGCCGGTCCCAATCGTACACCGGGTTGCCCCAGAGCTGCCCCGTGGCGCTGAAGTAGTCCGGAGGCACACCGGCAACTGTTTCCGGCTGCAATTCGCTATTCAGCTTGAACAGGTCAGGCTGGGACCACACATCCGCGCTGTCCAGACTGACGTAGATGGGCAGGTCCCCGAAGATCTGCACTCCCCGTTGCCGGCAGGCCTTCCGCAGCCGCTTCCACTGGTTGAAGAAAAGGAACTGCCGGAATTTTTCCCGCTCCACGGCGGTTCCCATGTTCCGCAGGCAGACGGAGAGCGCCTCCGGGTCGCGGTGCTTAAGCTCCGCGGGCCACTCGGTCCAGGGCACGTTGTGTCCGTACGCCGTCTTGAGCGCCCGGAAGAGGGCGTAGTCTTCCAGCCAGTGGGCCTGGGCGGAGCAGAAGGCGGTATAGCCGCGCGGGGAGTGCTCCGCCTCCAGAAAGCGGTGGAAGGCCCGTTCCAGCATTTTTTCTCGGCAGTCGCGGGCCAGCTGAAAGTCCGCCTCCTTTGTTGGCGCGGCGGCATGGGTCCGCGCCTCTCCCGGACGAAGATAGCCATCCCGTTCCAGAAGATCGGGAGAGATGAGCAGGGGATTCCCGGCGAAGGCGGAGTCGCTGCTGTAGGGGGACTCCCCGGCCCCGGGGCTAGTGGGCGCGAGCGGCAGGATCTGCCAGCAGCTCTGTCCGGCCCGAGCCAGAAAGTCCGCGAAATGGTACGCCTCCGGCCCCAGATCCCCGACCCCGAAAGGTGAGGGGAGGCTGGTGATGTGCAGCAAGACGCCGCTGGAGCGGATGGGGAGCATAACTATCCAGTTGAAATGCAAAAGTTGAAAGTTTTGCGGGTTAACACGTGGTCATCAAAAGACACACTGGCAGGGAACAGAAGAGATCCCCGACATAGAGCGCATCATCAGCAGGGTGTTCCGTCAGGGTGAGCTGATCAAAGAACCTGCTCGCGCCCCGGGGAAGGCGGATCCGGGTCTCGCCCCACACCTCGCGTCCCAGGGGCCAGTTTGGAGGGCTCACCAGAGTCGCCGGGAATCTGGGCGCCACGGCAAGACAGAGGGACTGTCCCTCACGCCGGCCAAAGGCCAGGACATTTTCCCGAAGCGGTCCCTGGACAGTCAAGGGCTTGTACTCTCCCTCCCGGAAGAGCGCGGGGCGCTCCCTCCTGGCAGTGAGCACCCGGTGCAGCACGTGCATCTTGAGCATTCCGGTTTCCGGCCGTTCGTACATCTCCCGGAACAGGGAGCGGGGATCGCGGGCCATGCCGGAGCGGATCCGCTCCAGGAAGCGCCGCCTTGTGGGATAGTCCACGGGTCTTCTGTTGTCCGGGTCCACCAGATTCAGGTCCCAGAGCTCCGTGCCCTGATAGGTATCCGGAACCCCTGGAGCAGCCGCCTTGATCAGGGTCTGGGCCAGGGAGTTGATCATCCCCAGATGGGCGATTTTTTGCTGAAAGGGGATCAGATCCCGGAGAAAGGGGCTGTCCCAGCTGTCGGGCAGGATGGCCTCCAGAAAATCCAGGCAGGCCTTTTCCCAGTCCTCGCTCACCCGATGCCAGCTCGTGGTCCGCTTGGCCTCGCGCAGGGCCTTGACCAGGAAATCCCGCAGCCGCTGTTTGTACCCTTCCAGGTCGGCCTCGGCGAGCGGATAGGTCCCGATCAGGGTCTGATACAGGAGATGCTCCTCGTTGCCGTCCGGGGCGGGCGTTCCCTTCACCTCGGTCCTGTGTTCCGCATTCAGCTCGCGCCAATGGCGCACGCGATCCGCCCATTCCCAGGGCATTTCCGAGAGGAGGTTCAGCCGGGCCCGCACGTCCTCGCCCCGCTTGGTGTCGTGGGTGGCCCCGGCGTTCATGCTGTGCGGCCAGGAGCTTGCCCTGTGCCGCAGGAAGGCGTGGAAGGCCTCCGGGGACAGGCCGAAGCGGTGCGGGTCCCCGCCCACCTCGTTCAGGGAGAGGAGACGGTTGAAGGTGTAGAGGTGAGTGTCCTCGAACCCCTTGGCCGCAAGGGGGCCCGTGGTCTGCTGCAGCCGCAGGAGAAAAGCGTCCCTGGCCCGGGCCGCGTTCGGGGCGAGCTCCTCCGCGGGGGCGAAGAGGAGCTCCTCGAGGCAGGCCAGGGCGCCTTGATGGAAGGGCTCCTTTTGACCGGCCCGCCGCAGGGCCTGGCGGAGATAGGCGGCATCCGCCCCGGAAGGCGGTCCCCGCCGGGCATAGGTCCGGTATACGGGCAGGGAGACGGCCAAGGCGGCGACGGCGCCACGCAGGCGCTCCAGGGGGAGGTCCCTGCCGCAGGGAAGGGCGCAGATCCCGGGGGCCAGCTCGCGAACCAGATTGTCCAGGTCCCCGCCCAGCTCTTCTTCCAGGATGCGTTGTTTCTGTAGCGGAATTCTCGCCGCTCCGGCAGCGGCTTCCTCCGGGTCGAGCTCCGCGTGGATCGCGTCCAGGCCGCTCTCGCCGGAGGGATCGCAGAAAACCCCGTTGAGATGGAAGAGGAAATCGTATCCCGTGGTGCCCTGGAGCGGCCAGGAAGGGAGGTTTTCCTCCGGGGCCAGGATCTTTTCCGCCACCAGGTAGGTCCGCGGCAGATGCTCCCGGAGGCGCTGCAGATAGGCCCGCGGATCGGCCAGGCCATCCAGGTGGTCCAGGCGAAGCCCCTGAACCTGTCCGGACCCGGCGAGCTCCAGGACCAGGTCGTGCGTGTCCTCGAAGACCTCGGGCCCTTCCTGGCGAAGACAAATCAGATCGTTGATGCTGAAGAATCGGCGATAGTTGATTTCCCGGCAGGCCATCTCCCAATGCACCGGGGCATAATGCTGCATCTGGACCACGCGGTCCATCAGGTGGGCCCATCCCGGAGCGCGGGGCGCGCTGTTCATCCGCCGCAGGAAGTCCTCCAGCCACTCCCCAAAGACAGGGCTCTCGCGATAGAGCCGCTGTAGCAGCAACGCGACGGCCTGTGAGCCCTCGCTCCTGGATCCCCGGCAGAGGAGGAGGGCTCTCTCCAGGCCGGAGGCCGTCTCCGGGGCGTCCCGCTCCAGCCTCTCCAGGGACCGCTCGAGGAGGAGGGGGTAGGATTCCGGGCACAGCGGGAGACGGACGTCGAAGTAGCGTAGGAAAAAGCGCCCCTCCTGGAAGGCGAGCTGCAGATCCCCGGAATCCAGACACTCGCAGTAGGGCTGTCCCAGAAAGGGGGCGGCCGCCCGGCCGGCCAGCCCTGGATGGGGGTGATCCCACTCCACGTCGAAATGTTTCGCATACCGCGAGTGGCGCCCCTTTTCCAGGACGTCGGCCAGCCGGGAATTGTTCGCGGAAAAGGCCATGTGGTTGGGCACGATATCCAGGACCAGGCCAAGGTCCGCCTCCCGGCAGCGCCGCCGCAGACTCTCGAATCCCTGGTCTCCGCCGAGCTCGGGATTGATCCGCGAGGGATCGATCTGGTCGTATCCATGATCGCTTCCGGGCAGTGCCGCGGTGATGGGCGAGGTGTAGATATGCGAGATTCCCAGGTCGTACAGGTATTCCGCGATCCCCTCTGCCGCGGAAAAGGGGAATCCGGAGTGGAGCTGGAGTCTGTACGTCGATTGCGGAACAAGCATGGTTTGAATGGAGCTCATCCTTCTTCCTCGAACCCGGGGCACATGACATTCAGGTGCCCGGCCACCCGCCGCAGGAGATCGATCCATTCTCCGGCCTCCTCCTCGCCCTGGCTCGCCCTTTGGCGCATTCCGTCAAAGGAATCCCGCACCAGATGGAAGAAAAGGTTCTGGGACTGCCACAGATTGAGGTCCAGGGACAGCGGCTGCAGGATGTCCAGGATGCCGATGATCCGCTGCAGGAGCCCGATCTCCTCCGGAGCCTGCTCCAGCTGGGTCATGAGGTGGTCGATCTTCCACCCGGCCTTGTATCCCAGCTCCATGGTTTCCAGCTGGATGTGCCACTCCCTGGCCTGCTGGATGAGCCGCTCCATCTGCTGCAGATCCGGCTCCTCCTCATCAAAGAGACGCAAGAGATCGGACTGCACCGTGGTCTGGGCGGCGGTGTGCAGGGCGCGGGGGATGGGCATGTTGATCTCGGTGAGGAAGTTGATCAGGGTGAAGTGCTGGTCCACGATATTTCGCAGGGAGCTTTCCGCATCCTCCAGATTGGACTGGATGATGTCCCCCAGCACCTTCTGCTGCTCGTCCTTGAATAGGTGCCACAGGCTGTAGTTGTGGCTGCCGAAGTGACGATCCATGCCGCGGATGAGCTCCGGGATGTCCCCCTTGCGGAAAACCGCTTCGATGTCCCGGCGCATGGCGTCGAAGTCATCCCGGGGCAGATACTCCCGGATGCCGCAATTGGCGTTGTGCTCGCCCAGATGCACCGCGGCGAAGCTCACCTCGGTCTCGTCCCAGGTGAGATTGGACACCATCCGCGTGGTGCCCAGGGCCAGCTTCATTTGGCCCGCCTCGTGCTGCTCGTAGAATCGGTTTTCCGCTGTGTAGCAGTAGCTGCGAATGTTTTCCAGATCCTCCTCGAACAGGGAGGACAGGGCATAGTGGCTGCCCAGAAAGAGGAAATCCACGCTCGCGGGCTGGACGTACTTTTCGTACACCCGGCGACCGTTGCCGTGCTCTGGGATGTTGCTCGGCGCCCGCTCCAGGGAGCCGAGGAATTCCTCTTTCAGGGAGGTGTCGAAGACCTCCTCCGCGAGCTGGATCATGCGCGCGGCATACTTCATCACCTGGGTGGTCTCGATCCCGGATATCTCGTCGAAGAACCAGCCGCAGCTGGTAAAGACCAGCATGGCGTTGCGCTGGATCTCCAGGAGCTTGAGCAGCCGGATCATTTCCTGTCTGGAGAGCTTGCGGCTCGTCTGCCGGGCCAGGAAGCTCTCCACGCGCTCCGGATCGCGGTCCCAGATGAGCTCGATGTATTCGTCCCTGGCGTTCCAGGGGTGGGACAGCAGCTCTCCGGCGTGTTCCTCGAAGAGAGGGTCCACCCGCTCACGCATGCGGTCCAGGCCGTCGCGCAGGGGCTTGCGCCAGGCCTGGGTCCAGCCTGGATTCATGCCGCTGTGGCAGCCGCAGTCGTCCCGCCAGCGCTCCACGCCGTGAAAGCAGCTCCAGGAGGACTCCTCCACGATCTCCACCTCCATCTCCGGGGGATGCTTTTCCAGGTATTCCCCGTAAATGGTGATCTCGGCCATTTCATTTTTTTCGATATGGTGCAGGCAGTAGGCCAGGGCCATGTCCCCCATGCGGTGGTGGTGGCCGTAGGTCTCGCCATCCGTGGCGATATGCACCAGCTGCGACCAATCGCGTTTTTCGGAGAAGGCCTGGTTCAGCCTGCCGGCCAGTTTCTCCCCGTTCCGCAGCAGCCCGCCGAAGGCGATATCCTGGGAGATGGGGCCGTCGTAGAAGAACAGGGCGATGCTGTTGCCCGAGGGGAGCCGGCAGAGGTAGGGCCGGGTGGGATCGATCCGGTCCTCGGGGGGCAGCTCGGTCCATTCCTTTCCCTCCAAGGGCCTGATCCGAGCCGCCTGGCTCTGGGCCAGCAGGGTGAAGGCGATCCCCTGGTCCGCGAGCACCTCCAGGCTGGCTGTGTCCACCGCGGTCTCCGGGAGCCACATCCCCTCCGGCATCCGGTTGAAGCGGTACTGAAAGTCACGGATTCCCCAAAGAACCTGGGTGATCTTGTCCCGTTCACTGGCCAGGGGCAGGATCATGTGGTTGTACACCTGGGCCAGGGCCGCCCCGTGCCCGGAGAAGCGCTCCTGGCTCAGGCGGTCCGCCTCCACGATCTGCCGGTGCACATCGGGCTTGTGCCGCTGCATCCAGGAGAGCAGGGTGGGGCCGAAGTTGAAGCTGATTCGAGAGTAGTTGTTCACGATATCCACGATCCGGCGCTCGTGGTCCAGAATCCGGGACGCCGTATTCGGGGCATAGCACTGCGCGGTGATCCGCTCGTTCCAGTCGTGGAAGGGGGAGGCGGACTCCTCCATTTCCACCTCTTCCAGCCAGGGATTCTCCCGCGGGGGTTGATAGAAGTGCCCGTGGACACAGACGTAGCGTTGCATAGGATCTTCCGTGGGTTATGCGTGATTTGTTATCAGTTGTCAGTTATCGGTTATCTGTGATCAGTTATCCGTGATGTGTTGTTCGTGGATCGTAACTCGTGTCCCGGAATCGCGATAGGTGAAGACGGTTCACTGACGAACCGACCCAC
>CAYFSD010000007.1:4996-8627 GCA_964345705.1 uncultured Desulfohalobiaceae bacterium | reverse complement strand
GCCGGGCAGGTCCAGCCGGACCTCCTCCTCCCGGGGCGAGAGGTTGCCCAGCGCGGCGATCCTGTCCTCGGGGCTCCAGCGCATCAGGACCAGCACCGCGTCGTTGTTCGTCCCGGATACGGCGATGCGGTCCAGCCTGGACTCGCGCAGGGCGGGCAGGCTCCGGCGCAGCCGGATCAGGGCGGCATACAGGCCGGCCAGGCTCCTGTGCCGTCCCTGGTGCCGTTTGTCCCAGTCCAGCACGCACTCCTCGAAGGTTTCCGGATCCTGCGGGTTCGGGGGCTCGCCCGGCCAGTCGAAGGCGGCGAACTCCTGTTTCCGTCCCTCGCGGACCGCCTCCACCACCCAGTCCTCGGTGAAGCTGACAAAGAAGCGAAAGGGGGCGGTCTCCCCGTATTCCTGGCCCATGAAGATCAGCGGCAGAAAGGGGCTGGTGAGCAAAAGCCCCGCGGCCAGCTTGTCCGCCTCAAAGGAGAGGAGCGAGGAAAGGCGATCCCCCTGCATGCGGTTGCCCACCTGGTCGTGGTTCTGGGTGTAGACCACGAACTGTTTCCCGGAGCGATCCCTGGGGGAGTTGCCGTGCCTGCGGCGGCGATAGGCGGAGTAGAGCCCGTTGTACACATAGCCCTGGGTCAGGGCTTTCTTCAAGTGCCAGGCGTGACCGAAGTCCTGGTAGTACCCCTGCCGTTCCCCGGTGAGCAGGGCGTGGACGCTGTGGTGGAAGTCGTCCGCCCACTGCGCGGAGTGGCCCAGGCCGCCCAGGGCGGGCTCCCGGATGAGCCGGGCGTCGTTGGCGTCGCTTTCCGGGAGCAGATGCACCGGCCTGCCCAGCCTCCCCTCCAGGCGCCGCGTCTCCTCCGCCAGCTCCTGGAGGAAGGGGCGGGCGCTCATGTCGAATATGGCGTGCACCGCGTCCAGGCGCAGCCCGTCCAGGTGGAAGTCCTCGATCCAGGTCAGGGCGTTGTCCAGGAAAAAGGTGCGCACCTCGTCGCTGTACGCCGCGTCGAAGTTGAGGGCTGGGCCCCAGGGCGTGGCGTACTGGTCCGTGAAGTAGGGCCCGAAGTCCGCCAGATAGTTTCCCTCGGGCCCCAGATGATTGTACACCACATCCAGGACCACGGCCAAGCCCCGGGCGTGACAGGCGTCCACCAGCTCGCGCAGGGCGCGCGGACCGCCGTAGGTGTTCTGCACCGCGAAGGGCAGGACCCCGTCGTAGCCCCAGTTGCGTCCCCCGGGGAACTGGGCCGCGGGCATGAGGCTCAGGCAGGTGATGCCCAGGGCCGCGATCTCGTTCAGGCGGGGAATGACGGCCCGCAGGGTGCCCTCCGGGGTGAAGGTCCCCGGATGCACTTCGTAAAAAACGAGGTCCTCCAGGGGGAGCCCCCTCCAGGTCCCGTCGGTCCAGGGAAATGAGGTGTCCACCACCTCCGAGGGGCCGTGCACCGAGTCCGGCTGGTAGCGCGAGGCCGGATCCGGCCGGACGAGCTCCCCGTCCAGGACGAGGCAGTAGCGGTCTCCGGGCAGGGCGCCGGGAACATCCGCGCTCCAATATCCGCGCTGCTCCGGGGCCAAGGGGAGGGTCCCGCTGCGTTTCTCCCCCTCCAGGCGCACCTCCACGCTGTTGCGGAAAGGGGCCCAGACCCTGAACCGCGTTGTCCCGTCTTCCAGGTATCGCGCGCCCACGCGCTTGCGCATCAATTGTCTCCGTGCTTGAGAATCACCACGGCCAGCGGGGGCAGGTGCACCACAGCGGACTGCCCGAACCCGTGGCAGGGCACCGGGGAGGTGGTCACTCCGCCCATGTTCCCGTGGCCGCTGCCCCCGTACTCGCGGGCGTCGCTGTTCAGGGCCTCGCGCCAGTGGCCCTGATGCGGCAGGCCGATGCGATAGTTGTCCCTGGGGACCGGGGTGTTGTTGCAGACCACGGCGATGTCGAAGCCGTTCCGCTCCGGAACGCGGCGCAGATAAGATATCACGCTGTTCTCCGCGTCGGAGCAGTCGATCCAGGCGAAGCTGTTCTGCTCGAAATCGCCGGTGTGCAGGGAGGGCTCAAAGCGGTAGATCAGGTTCAGCTCGCGCACCCAGCGAGCCAGGCCGGCGTGCATGGGGTCCTCCAGGAGGCTCCAGTGCAGGCTCTCCTCGTGGTACCACTCCTGGCGCTGCCCGAACTCGCACCCCATGAACAGGAGCTTCTTTCCCGGATGGGTGTACATGTACCCCAGCATCAGGCGCAGATTGGCGAACTGCTGCCAGGTGTCCCCGGGCATCTTGTCCAGAAGCGAGCCCTTGCCGTAGACCACCTCGTCGTGGGACAGCGGCAAAACGAAGTTCTCCGTGAAGGCGTACCAGATGCTGAAGGTGAGCTCGCTCTGGTGGTATTTGCGGTGGATGGGGTCCTGGGAGAAATAGGTGAGGGTATCGTGCATCCAGCCCATGTTCCACTTCATGCCGAAGCCCAGCCCCCCGGCGTACACCGGCCTGGAGACCATGGGCCAGGAGGTGGATTCCTCCGCGATGGTCTCCGCTCCGGGGAAGCTCTCGTACACCGCGCTGTTCACGTTGCGCAGGAAGGCGATGGCGTCCAGGTTCTCGTTGCTCCCGTAGCGGTTGGGGATCCAGTCCCCCCCGGTCCGGGCGTAGTCCAGGTAGAGCATGGAGGCCACGGCGTCCACCCGCAGGCCGTCGGCGTGGTACTTGTCCAGCCAGAACAGGGCGCTGCTGATCAGAAAGGAGTGCACCTCGTTGCGGCCGTAGTTGAAGATGTAGCTCTGCCAGTCCGGGTGGAAGCCCAGGCGCGAATCCTCGTGCTCGAAGAGGTGCGTGCCGTCGAAATAGACCAGGCCGGTCTCGTCTCCCGGGAAGTGGGAGGGGACCCAGTCCAGGATCACCCCGATGCCGCGGCTGTGCAGATGGTCCACGAAGGCCATGAAGTCCTGGGGCGTGCCGTAGCGGGCCGTGGGCGCGAAGTAGCCAAGCGTCTGGTAGCCCCAGGAGCCGTAGAAGGGGTGCTCCATCACCGGCATGAGCTCCACGTGGGTGAATCCTGCCTCCACAAGGTAGTCCGCCAGCTTGTGCGCGATTTCCCTGTAAGAGAGAAAGCGGTCGCCCTCTTCGGGAACCCGGGCCCAGGAGCCCAGATGGCACTCGTACACGCTGTGCGGGGCGCGGTGGCCGTTCGGGCCCTGGCGGCCAGCCATCCACTCCCCGTCCTGCCAGGAGTAATCCAGATCCCAGACCACCGAGGCCAGGCTGGTGGCGCTCTCGCAGTAGAAGCCGAAGGGATCGGTTTTGTCCGCCCAGTAGTCCGTGACCGCGGACTCCACGCGGTATTTGTACAGATGTCCCGGGGCCAGGCCCGGCACGAAGCCCTCCCAGACACCGGAGCCGTCACCGCGAAGCTGCAGGGGGTGGGACTCTCCATTCCAAGCGTTGAAGTCGCCCACCAGGCTCACCCGCTTTGCGTTGGGGGCCCAGACCGCGAAGTAGGCTCCGGTTTCGCCTCCCGAGCTTGTGAGATGGCAGCCCAGCTTGTCGTAGAGCCGGTAGTGGTTCCCCTGCTTGAAGAGGTAGGTGTCCATTTCCTGGAACAGGCTGACGTCGTAGCGGATGCTGTCCGGCATAAGAAGTCCTT
>CAYFSD010000007.1:0-4896 GCA_964345705.1 uncultured Desulfohalobiaceae bacterium | reverse complement strand
GGCAGCAGGGAGCTGGGCATGATCGTGTCCTGGTACGCGGAGAGGAACATGCCGCTCACCGCCCGGAACCAGGGATCGATCCAGGAGGAGAGATAGGCCAGGTCGTCCTCGCTGGAAGTGAGCTGCTGGTGCAGGGCGGAATGGGCCGCGTAGTGGAAGGAGCGGATCATACCGGCCACGTCCCGGAGGCAGGAGCGCTTGAGGCGCCGTTCGCTCAGCGGGCGGGCCGGCTCGCCCTCGAAGTCCACAATGACGAAGCTGTTTCCCGTGTACAGCACCTGGCCCAGGTGATAGTCCCCGTGGTTGCGGATCTTGATGGTATTGATCCGCTCCCGGGTCAGCTCGGCGAAAACGCCCAGGAGGTCGTTCTCCGCGTCCACGATGTCCTGGGCCTGCTGGCGCATCTCGCCGCTCAGCCTTGGGATGCTGCGCCGAAGGGTGGTGATCGTCCGGCGGCACAGATTGCGCAGGGACTGGTACATGGAACGCTGGTAGTGCCAGGAGAAGGGCTCGGGCCTGAAGGCCGGATCGTCCGTGCCCAGGGACAGGGCCAGGTGGAGCTGCCCGGTGATGCGTCCCAGCAGATGGATCATCTCCAGGAAGTAGCCCCCGATGCAGTCGTGCAGGCGCTGGGGAATGGTGTTGTATCCCACATAGAGCGGGGAGAGAGGGATCTCCGGCACCGGCTCCCGCGTCTGCTTGGTGAGCATGGCGTTCTCGAAGAACTTGTGCAGGTGGTCCTGGGTGAAGGTCCAGGCGTCGCCCTGGTTGGGCACGTACTGCTGCAGCATGCCCAGGACGTACTGCCGCATGGAGGAGTGCGAATAGCGGATCTGGCCCGCGTAGTGCGGGATGTGGGGAAATTCCGCCTTGTCCGTGAGAAAGGAGGTGACCTCGGTGTCCGGATTGATGCCCTCCTCCACGCAGCGATAGAACTTGAGGATGTAGCTGTCCCCGTAGAGCAGGGAGGTGTTGCTCTGCTCCGCACGGAGCAGCCGCGACTCCACGGATCCCTCCAGGGAGCGAAGGGGCTCCGTCGCCTGCTTGCCCGGAATCCCGGAGAGATAGCCCTGGTTGCCGTTGATGTTCCGGCCCTGGGCGATCAGGGAGAGAAGCGCTCCCCGGAAGGCGGGGGACTGCAGGGCGTCGTACAGCCGACCGGAGCCCTTGCTGGTCCGGATCCAGGCCAGGACCTCGGATCGGTCCTCCGGCTCCGCCTCCCCGGATTCCCGGTCCGGGGCGTAGCCCACGGGGAAGAGATAGATTTCCGATTCCCCCTCGATGTAGCTGATCTCCAGCTGCAGGAGATGGAATTCCTGATCCCCGGCGGAGACGGGGATGTTCTCCCCGATGAGGGTCCTGCGGATCTTTCTGGACTTGGAGCGGAACCACCGCTTGTGCTTCAGGTATCCGGGCAGGATGCGCTCCTCCAGGCGCATCTTGTTCGCCCCGTCGAAGATCTCCCGCCAGTCCTGGCGCAGGATCATGCGGTGCGGCTCCCAGATCCGCTCCCCTTCGGGCTCCAGCTCGGCTTCGGGATGCAGGGAGAACCAGAAGTAGTCGTGGGGCCCCAGGGTGAAGACATAGCCGTGGTCCTGGATTTTGGGAAAGCGGTTCCCGCTGAAGACCTCCACCGGGATGAATCCGGAGTAGTCGGACAGGTCGAGCTCCGCCACCTGAGGGAAGCGGGAGAGGTTGATCACCACCAGGATGCGTTCCCTGTCGTATTTGCGGATGAAGGCCAGGACCTTGTGGTTGTCCGGCAGGAGGTACTCGATGTCCCCCCGTCCGAAGGCGCGGAAGCGGCGGCGCGTGGCGATGAGGCGGCGCATCCACCACAGCAGGGAGGAGGGGTTCTGGGTCTGGTTCTCCACGTTGAGGGACTCGAAGTGGTATTCCGGGTCCATGATCACCGGGAGATAGAGCTGCTGGGGGTTGGCCATGGAGAATCCGGCGTTGCGGTCCGGGCTCCACTGCATGGGGGTGCGCACGCCGTTGCGGTCGCCCAGGTAGTAGTTGTCCCCCATTCCGATCTCGTCCCCGTAGTAGACCACCGGCGTTCCGGGCAGGGAGAAGAGGAGACAGTTCATCAGCTCCATCTTGCGCCGGTTGTTGTTGAGCAGGGGGGCCAGCCTGCGCCGGATGCCCAGGTTGATGCGGGCCTTGGGATCGCGGGCGTAGACCCGGTACATGTAGTCCCGCTCCTCGTCGGTGACCATCTCCAGGGTCAGCTCGTCGTGATTGCGCAGGAAGATGGCCCACTGGCTGTTCTCCGGGATGCTCGGGGTCTGTTCCAAAATGTCGATGAGGGGGAAGCGGTCCTCCATCCACAGGGCCATGTACAGCCTGGGCATGATGGGGAAGTGGAAGGCCATGTGGCATTCGTCCCCGTCGCCGAAGTAGTCCACCGCGTTCTCCGGCCACTGGTTGGCCTCGGCCAGGAGCATGCGGCTTTTATAGTGGGTGTCCACGTGGCTGCGCAGCTCCTGGAGAAAGTCGTGGGTCTCGGGGAGGTTCTCGCAGTTGGTGCCCTCCCGCTGGAAGAGGTAGGGCACGGCGTCCAGGCGCATTCCGTCCACGCCCAGGTCCATCCAGAAATCGATGACCTTGAGCATGCTCCTGCGCACTTCCGGGTTGTCGAAGTTGAGATCCGGCTGGTGCGAGTAGAAGCGGTGCCAGAAGTAGGCCCTGGCCATGGGATCCCAGGTCCAGTTGGAGGCCTCGAAGTCCTGGAAGATGACCCGGGCCTCCTGGAATTTCTCCGGCGTGTCGCTCCAGATGTAGAAGTCCCGGAAAGGGGATTCGGGGTCCGAGCGGCGGGCCAGCTGGAACCAGCGGTGCTGGTCCGAGGTGTGGTTGAGCACCAGCTCGGTGATCACCCGGAGGCCGCGATAGTGGGCGGATTTCACGAATTCCCGGAAGTCCTTCAGGGTCCCGTAGTTGGGGTGGATGTCGAAGTAGTCCGCGATGTCGTACCCGTCGTCCTTCTGGGGCGAGGGGTAGAAGGGCAGCAGCCAGATCGCGGTGACACCCAGGTCCTGGAGGTAGTCCAGCTTCTTGAGCAGCCCCTTGAAATCGCCGATGCCGTTTCCGTCGGCGTCCATGAAGGTCTTCACGTGGAGCTGGTAGATAATCGCGTCCTTGTACCACTCCGGATCGTCCGTGAGCTGGATGGCGCGCGGGTCCATAGGCCGCTCCTTACATAAAGTAGTCGAAATCCTGTTCCCGCCGCATGCGGATGTGCAGGCGCATGACGCGGGCCGGGAGGATGTGGGGGTCGAGGCCGATCCGGTTGTGCTCACCGATCCAGACGTACTTTTCCTCCCCCAGCAGATCGTGGAGCATGTACGGCTGTTCCCTGGAGAGCCCCAGATCTTCCAGCGGCAGGCGCAGGCCCGCCTCCCGGTGGTGGAAGGGATCCAGGTTGACCGCGATCACCAGCGCGTTCTCCAGATCCGGGCTCCACTTGAGGTAGGCCAGGACGTATTCGCTGTCCGTGTCCAGGAAACGGAGGGCATCCGTGCGCCACAGGGCCGGATTCTCCCGGCGCACCCGGTTCACCCGGGCGATAAGGTCACCCAGGTTCCCCTGCCTCTCCCGGTCCCAGGCCCTGATCTCGTACTTCTCCGAGTCCGCGTATTCCTCCCGACCGGGCACGGCCCGGTCCTCGCAGATCTCGAAGGCTGGGCCGTAAATGCCGTAATTGGAGGACAGAGTGGCCGCCAGGATCAGCCGGATAACGAAGGCCGGCCTGCCCCCGTGCTGCAAAAATTCCGGGAGGATGTCCGGGGTGTTGGGCCAGAAGTTGGGCCGGAAGAAGCAGCGCACCGGCGGTGCGGTCAGCTCCCGCATGTACTGTTCGAGCTCCGGCTTGGAATTGCGCCAGGTGAAGTAGGTGTAGGACTGGGTGAAGCCCAGCTTGGCCAGGCGGTACATCACCTTGGGCCGGGTGAAGGCCTCGGCCAGGAAGATGGTCCCCGGGTGCTCCGCCTTGATCTCGCCAATGAGCCATTCCCAGAAGACGAAGGGCTTGGTGTGGGGGTTGTCCACGCGAAAGATCCGCACGCCCTGCTCGATCCAGAAGAGCACCACGTCCCGCAGCTCCCGCCACAGATTGGGCCAGTCCGGGGTCTGGAAATTCAGGGGCACCACGTCCTGGTACTTCTTGGGCGGATTCTCCGCGTATTGGATGCTCCCGTCCGGACGCCAGTGGAACCAGTCCGGATGCTCCCGGATATAGGGGTGGTCCTTGGAGCATTGGAAGGCCAGGTCCAGGGCTACCTCCATATCCAGCTCCCTGGCGCGGTCGAGGAAGCGCTGCAGCCCCTCCAGGCCGCCAAGATGGGGATGCACCGCCCTGTGGCCGCCCTCGGCCCCGCCGATGGCCCAGGGGCTGCCCGGATCATCGGGGCCGGCCTGCGGGCTGTTGTTCGGGCCCTTGCGATCCGTCACCCCGATGGGATGCACAGGCGGCAAATAGACCACGTCGAAGCCCATGCGGGCGATTTCTGGCAGGAGGCCCTCGCAGTCGGCGAAGGTGCCGTGCCTCGCGGGATCGTCCGTGCAGGAGCGGGGAAAGAGCTCGTACCAGGCGCTGAATCCGGCCAGCTCCCGGTCCACGCGCACCGGACAGGATCGTGTGCTGCGGGTGACGGTCTCCGGATCGGGATAGCGGGAGAGGAGCTCCAGAAGCTCCGGGCTGAGAGAGAGCCGGATCGCCTGTTCCCTTTCCGAGGCACCGCGCACCCAATCCATCCAGGAGGCGATCAGATCCCGGTCCGCAGCGGAAGCCAGTTGCCGTCCCCGGTCCATCAGCTCCAGGGCGATTCGGAGCTCCGTGTCCGGTTCTGCGGTTCCGGCGCGCTGCCTGGCCTGAAAATCCGTCCGCCACGTGGC
>CAYFSD010000006.1:0-18000 GCA_964345705.1 uncultured Desulfohalobiaceae bacterium | reverse complement strand
TACGACGTTCCATTGAAAAGCCAGGCGCAGCCTACCGCCTCAGGAACAAAGCTCAAATGCCATATGAAACCCGGCGTCGTGCTGCAGCCGCCTTCGCCTCGCAGCAGATATTATGACAATTCAACAAGTTGAATACATTATCATACAAAAAAACCAAAAAGGCCGACAACCGCTATGTCCGCAAAAAGCCCGCACATCACGCTGCCCAAGGACCATTTGATCGACCGTGTGCTCCGCGTGCCCCGCGAAGAGTTCGCCGCCTGGCCGGAATCCCTGCGGGAGCAGGCCACGAGCCTGGCCGCGGAATTGTTCATCATCCGCTACAATCCCTTCATTCCGGCCCGCGAGATCCGCAAGAGCGTCTTCCAGCGTCTGGAGGCGGAGGACGGGAACATCGACCCCGAGCACCTGGGCTCCATCCGGCAGGGCCTGGAGCAGTTCTGGCAGGACTTCCGGGAGGAGCAGGAGTTCAAGGACCGGGTCATCCAGCGCCTGAAAAAACTCGTGCCCCGGGAGCACATCTACACCAGCCCGGCCTCCCTGGTGCAGTTCTCCACCGACGCCACCGACCTGCGCCTGGAGCTGCCCATGTTCATCGTGGCCCCGGGGAGCACCCGGGAAGTTCAGGACATCGTGACCCTGGCCAACGAGATGGAGTTCTCCGTCCTGCCCCGGGGAGGCGGCTCCGGGCTCACCGGCGGGGCCATCCCCCTGCGCAGCCGCAGCGTGATCATGAGCCTGAGTCGGATGAAGGCCATTCAGCCCGTGGACACGGAGAACAAGCTCCTCTGTGCCCAGTCCGGGGTCATCACCCAGGACGCCATGCGGGCCGCCTCGGAACGGGGGCTGCTGCTCACGGTGGATCCGGCCTCCAAGGCCTCCTCCTCCCTGGGGGGCAACATTTCGGAGAACGCCGGCGGCCCCTTCGCCTTCGAATACGGCACCACCCTGGACAACATTGCCAGCTATCGCATGGTCCAGCCGGACGGGGAGCTCATCGAGGTCGTCCGCCGCGATCACCCCCGACACAAGATCATGCCCGGGGAAGAGGCCGTGTTCGACATCCACGGCGAAGACGGCGCCCTGAAGGACAGCGTCCCCCTGTCCGGAAAGGACATACGGGGCACGGGACTGGGCAAGGACGTGAGCAACAAGTTCCTCGGCGGCCTCCCCGGAGTGCAGAAGGAAGGGGTGGACGGGGTGATCACCGAGGCCTGCTTCACCCTATACGACCAGCTTTCCCTGAGCAGCACCCTGTGCCTGGAGTTCTTCGGCAACAGCATGCGGAACGCCATGCTGGTCATCAAGGACTTGGTGCGGTTGCGGGACCGGATCCGCAAGGAGGGGAACCTGGTCAAGATGTCCGCCCTGGAGGAGTTCGGGACCAAGTACGTCCAGGCCATCCAGTACCGCAAGAAGTCCGGCCGCTATGAGGGCGAGCCCATCTCGGTCCTCTTGGTGCAGCTCGACTCCGACAGCAAGGAGGCCCTGCAGGAGATCACCTGGGAGATCGTCCGCATCGCGGAGAGCTACCACAATGTTGACGTCTTCGTCGCCGGGGACGCCGAGGAGTCCGAGGTCTTCTGGCAGGACCGGCACAGGCTGAGCGCCATCACCAAGCACACCAGCGGGTTCAAGATCAACGAGGACGTGGTCATCCCCATCGATGTCATCCCCGAGTTCTCGGACTTCATCGAGGGGCTCAACCTCTACTACCTGGCCCTGGCCTACCGCAAGGCCCTGCAGAAGGCCACGGAGCTAGAGGACATCCCCCCGGAGGACTCCTTCATCGACATGGAGCAGCACGTCGCCTCCGGGATCCTCAAGGGCGAAACCGGGACCAGCGACCTGGCGGAGCAGGAGTTCGAGCTGCAGATCCACTACTTCTTCCACGACCTGAGGAGCCGCTATCCCCAGCAGGACCAGGGGCTGGCGGAGCTGGAAAAGCACCTCTTCGCCACCCGGATCATGGTGGCCAACCACATGCACGCCGGGGACGGGAACTGCCACGTGAACATCCCGGTCAATTCCAACGACCCGGAAATGTTCCGCCTGGCGGAGGAGGCCGCGGGCAAGGTCTTCGAGAAGGTGCTCGAATACGGCGGCTCCGTGTCCGGAGAGCACGGCATCGGGATCACCAAGATCGGGTACCTGGAACGCCGGCGGCTGGAACAACTCGCGACATACAAGGCCCATGTGGACCCGGGAAACATCTTCAATCCGGACAAGCTGACCCGGAAATCCCAGGAGCTCACCCCGTACACCTTCTCCTTCAACGATCTGCTGCAGGATCTGGGCCGGAGCTCCCTGCCCCAGAGGGAGAAGCTCATGGATCTGTTGCAGAACATCCAGAACTGCTCCCGCTGCGGCAAATGCAAGCAGGTCTGCCCCATGTACTACCCGGAGCAGGGCTACCTCCACCATCCCCGAAACAAGATCATCGCCCTGGGCGCGCTGCTGGAGGGCTACGCCTACACCCGGCAAAAGGGGCTCAATCCGCCCCGGACCCTCATGGACACCCTGCAGGATCTAGTGGAGCACTGCACCGCCTGCGGCAAGTGCACCGCCGTCTGCCCCGTGTCCATCCAGACCCCGCAGCAGATGCTCAACATGCGCTCCTTTCTGGAGGAGAACGGAGACGGCGGCCGTCATCCGCTCAAGTCCCGGCTGCTGTCCCTCCTTTTCCGGGAGCAGGGCCGGCTGGCCAACGCGGCCAAGACCGCCTCCCTGAGCCAGATGGCCCAGAACCGGATCAGCCGCCTCATCCCCAAGGGGCTCCGGGACCGAGCGGACCATCCCCTGCTCAGCGGTCCCGGTCCGCTGCTGTCCTTCAGCAATCTGAGCGAGAGCCTGCATCTGGACCGGAACAACATCTTCCTCACCCGCTTCACCGAGGACGCCGCCTCCGCGGAAACGGTGCTCTATTTCCCGGGCTGCGGAGCGGATCTATTCTACAGGGAGATCGGCCTGGCCGGAATTTACGTCCTGCTGGCCGCGGGCAACAATGTCGTCCTTCCCCCGCGGCACCTCTGCTGCGGATACCCCCTGCTGGCCTCCGGATGCATGCAGACCTACGAGCAGAACAAAAAGCGCGTCCGCGACAGCCTGACCCGGCTCCTGGACCAGGCCCGGGAGCACAACCTGGAGGTGAGCAGGGTGCTCACAGCCTGCGGAACCTGCCGCGAGGCCCTGGAGGACTTCGGCCTCTTCGGGCACCGGAAGCAGGGCCAGCCGGAGCACAGGGACGTTCTGCAGCACGTGATCGAGCGCTGTCGGGACCGCTTCAGCCCGGACCTATCCGGTTGGGACCACCCGGAGCGACTCCTGTATCATCCCGCCTGCCATAGCGAGTGGCAAGGCGTGACTCCGAATAAAAGCCCTGTCGTGTACGCCAGGGAGCTCTCCGGCCTGCTGGGAACGCGCGTGGACATCACCTACGGCTGCTGCGGGGAAAGCGGGCTCGGGGCCATGACCTCGCCCCATATCTACAGCACCCTGCGCCGGCGCAAGACCAGGCAGCTGGAGGCCGACCTCTCCGGATACCCGGAGCATCTTCCGGTGCTCGTGGGATGCCCCTCCTGCAAGGTGGGGCTCACCCGAATCATGGCGACGGAAAACTGGCCGCACGAGGTGCTACACACTTTGGAGCTTTTGGCTATGTCTCGACTGGGGCGCAAATGGCGGAGCCGGGCGGAAACAGCGATCGTCAGCTGCGGAATCCAGGAGCCGGCCTGATGCGCGTTCTGGGCGTCGACTTCGGGCTGCGCCGCATCGGCCTGGCCATCTCCGACCCTGAGGGAGAAATGGCCTTTCCCCTGAAAACCGTGCACAAGCAAACGCGGGAACAGGCCTTCCGGGAGATATGCTCCATCGCGGCCCAGCGGAAGGTAACGGCCGTGGCTTTGGGGCTTCCCCTGGATCTGGAGGGCAGGCATACCCTCACCACGCGACAGGCGGAAAACTTCCGCAAGGAGCTGAGCGCTCGCCTGGATCTCCCGGTGTACATGGTGGACGAAACCTGCACCTCGGCCCAGGCCGAGGCCAAGCTGCGGGAAGCCGGAGTGCCGCCCAAAAAGCGCAAGGGCCTCCTGGATCAGCAGGCGGCCGTGGAAATCCTGGAAAGCTTCCTCCGCAGCAGATAGCTCCTCTCCCGGAGAAGCGACTCTTGCCCGCAGGGCAGGCCAAACGATCCGTTTGTCTTCGGCCCGGAGATGATCTACAGTCCATGCAAGGCGATTCATTTTTCAAACGAGAGTCCGTCTGCGAAACCATGCGCAAGTATATCCTTCCCCTCGTCCTGCTCGCCGTTCTCGGCGCGGCCCTGTACGGGGCCCTTCGCATCTACGGCTATATTTATGCCCCGATACGCGAACCGGGTCAGGAAAGAATTGTGCGCATCGAGAGCGGGTGGTCCTTCGGTCGTGTCGCGGAGCATCTGCGCGAGGAGGGGATCATCGACAGCCCCTTCGGGCTCAAGCTCCTGGCCAGGGTCACGGACATGGCCTCCTCGATGAAGGCCGGGGAATACGAGGTGGACACCTCCTGGTCCCGGATGCAGCTTCTGACCCATTTGAGCCGGGGCGATGTCCGGCTGCACAGGCTTCAGATTCCGGAGGGCCTGACCTGGTGGGAAACGGCCCGCAGGGTAGAGGACGCCGGGCTGGCCGACTTCGAGGAATTCGCCGCCCAGGTCCGCAATCAGGAGCTTCTGGATCGCTACGGCATTCCCGGAGAAACCGCGGAGGGCTATCTCTATCCGGAAACCTACTACTTCTCCCGCGGAGAGGAGCAAAACGCCAAACGGATCGTGGGGAAAATGCTCCGGCAGTTCAGGGAGGTAACGGACCGCGAGCTCTGGCCGGAGCAGCGCCCGGGGAAGGAAGGACTGAGCCGGATCGTCAACCTGGCCTCGCTCGTGGAAAAGGAAACCTCGGTCCCCCGGGAGCGGCCCGTGGTGGCGGGCGTCTTCCAGAACCGCCTCCAGCGCGGCATGCGCCTGCAGTGCGATCCCACAATCATCTACGGCCTGGGTCGGGACTTCGACGGCAATCTGCGCAAGAAGGATCTACGGGACCCGGACAATCCGTACAACACCTATCGTCACGCCGGCCTCCCGCCCACTCCGATCTGCTCCCCCGGCCTCGCCTCGCTGCGAGCCGCAAAGGATCCGGCGGAGCACGACTATCTCTACTTCGTGGCCGCCAAGAACGGCACGCACGTATTCAGCAGGACGCTGCGCGAGCACAACAAGGCGGTGCGCAAGCATCAGCTGCGATAGCCCGGACGGATAGCCGATTCCTCAATCCCCGTTCCCCGGGGTTGGCTCACATCCCTCGGATATTTCCTCGGAGTCCGGCTCGATGCTGCAGCTCAACTCCTCAATGGCGTCCCGCATCTCGGGGTGAGTTTCCAGGCAATAGAGGAACTGCTGCGTGCGCTGATTCATTCTGGACTTGAAGGTGCGCAGCACCTGGTACATGAACCTGCATCCCAACTCGCCGTTTTGGTCGAAGAGCTCCAGCGCTTGATCCCTGGGAAGATGGATCACCGTGCAGACCTCCCGGCACACCGCTTTGGACGCGCTGCGTTTGCCCGGGATAAGGGCGGAGATCCCAAAGGATATCCCGGGCTCCACCTCCGCTACGGTCAGAGGCTCCTCTCCTCCCACGTCCAGGGTCAGGTCCACGCGCCCCTCCAGAAGCAGGCTAAAGCGCTCCAAGCTCTGACCATGCTCAAAAAGCACCGTTCCGGAGGCGTACCGGGCCTTTTCCGCAATCGTCGCCAGCTTCTCCAGATGGGGAGCCTCAAGCTCCCGCAGGATCTCCATCCTTTTCAGGTCTTCCACTTGAACCATGCTCCCTCCCGGAAAGCACGCGCCTTCCTTGCGTTCTACGGCTCCTCGACCACCCCAAGGGGCTGATTCCTTCCGCCGTCAGAGGATCTCGGTCAAACAGGCCTGTTTCAGGCTGTCCTGCAACCCGGAGTTGTCTCGGAGGGACCGAAGAATCATGGAGGTGCGGTGGTCTATGATCGCCTTGAACAGGCGGACCACGCGCCTCATGAACTGATAGGCCAGGTTCGAGTCCTCCTGGAACAGGATGAACACATCCTCCGCGGGAAGCACGATCAGCTCGCTCGGCTCGTCGCACACGGCCCTGGAGCCGCTCCGGCTCTCGGGCAGGAAGGCGGAAACGCCACAGGAGTGCCCCGGCCCCAGTGTGCCAAGCACGACATTCACATCCGTCCCCAGGTCGACAGTGAGCGAGACCTGCCCCGTATGGATCATGTAGAAGCTCTTCAGGGGCTCGTCCCTCTCAAAGAGGCGCATGTCCGCGCTGTAGAGATAGAGCCTCGCGATGGAGGCGATGCGCTTCAGCATGTCCTCCGGCATGTCCGAGAGCACATGAATCCGTTTCAGATCGCTTATTGAGACCATATCTGTCGCAGCTCCGTGACTTGATGAAAAAAGGAACCGACAATCCCTTCGCCGGAATCGGGGCAAAAGGAACGGCTGTGCTTCTCCTGCCGGATGCTGCCAATGTCCTCCCCTGTCCGCGATTTCCTTGATGCCCCCTCACACAGAAATGCTAGAGCCAATTGATCAGGACGAAGAACAGGGTAACGAAGAGGACGGTCACTCCGGCTCCGATCCCCACGGGGATATTGGTCTCCATGAGCTCATTGTACGCGTTCTTCTTGATGAGCTCCAGCCTCTTTCCCCTGTACCCGGAGAGAACCCAGAAAAAGGCCAAGGGGATGAGCACGAGGCGTGCCGGAAAATCCCTGGATTTCTCGGTGATGGCGCGCGCCACCCTTTTCGCCGCCCTGTCGCACCAGGCATTCACCTGATTGAGAATGAAGGCAAGGAGGACATGGATCCGCCAGACGCCTTGGCGATAGAACCAGTCCGTATCCAGATGGATGGCCCGGGGAAACAAAGGATAGAGCCTCCAGAGAACCAGGAGGCAGAAAGCGAGCCCGCCGAAGAGGAGCAGCTGGAGCTGGGACAGGACATGGGAAACCGTGTAGGGGGCATATTCCACCGGATGGGGCAGCATGCCGTACAGCAGGTGCGGCCTCACGCCGACGAGCAGGCATAACAGGGCGGTCAGCCCCATGGCCGCGAGCATGTTCAAGGGCGCCTCCTTCGGCCGCAAGCCCGCATCTCGCCCGAAAAAGGCGAAGTAGGGCACCTTGAGCCCAGCTGCCAGGAATACCCCGGCGGAGGCGAACTGAAGCACCAGCCACAGAGCGGCCATTTCGTGATGGCCCGCTGCGCTGAGGATCATGGCCTTGCTGACGAAACCGCCGAAAAGCGGCAGGGCCACCGAGGCCGCGCCCACCAAGCAGAAGGCGCAGGTCAGGGGCATGGTCCTATACAGCCCCCCCAGCTCCGTGCACTTGATGCGTCCGGTTCGATCCAGGACAGCGCCGGAGGCCATGAAGAGAAGGGACTTGTACAGGATGTGGGCAAAGGCGAGAGCGACCGCGCCGTTGATCGCCAGCGGTGTTCCGATCCCCACTCCCACCAGCATGAAGCCCACGATGCTGATCAAGCAGTAGGACAGGACCCTGCGAACATTGTCCTCCAGCACGGCATAGAACACCGGGATCACAGCCATGACCGCCCCGAGCCAGATCAGGGCCTCGGTCCCGGGAAAGGCCCTGGCCATGAGATAGACCGCGCTCTTGGTGGTGAAGGCGCTCAAAAAGACGGCACCGGTGGCCGTGGCTTGCGGATAGGCATCGGGAAGCCAGGCGTGGAGCGGAAAGACAGCGGCATTGAGGGCGACGCCGATGAAGATCAGCAGCGAGGCCGGGCCGTCCAGGCCGATGGAGGCGAACTCCACGCTCCCGGTCTTGTGGACATAGAGCAGGATGCCCGCCAGGAGGAAGAGCCCTCCAAGGATATGGACCAGGATGTAGCGATAGGCCGCCGCCACGGCGCTTTCCGTGCGTCTGGCGAAGACGAGGACCGCCGAGGAGACGGCCATGATCTCCCAGAAGACGTACAGGCTGAACAGGTCCCCGGCAAAGGTCACCCCCAGGGCGCTCCCGGCATAGCACAGGCCGAAGACATGTTGCAGGTCGTCCTGGACCCGAAGGGCGAAAAGGATGGCCAGGAAGGAAATGATGCTGAATATCACTCCGAAGACCAGGCTCAGGGAATCGACACGGCCCAGTATGAGCCTGTAGTCGAGGAAGCCGATCTCCCAGTGCGTTCCGTGGGGGACGCTCGCCAGAAAGGCCAGGGAGACTAAGGGCAGAAGCAGCATGAGAGCGGATTTTGCCCTGCCCCGCACAAAGGGCACCACAGCCGCTCCGAGCAGAAAGACGAGCGCCGGCGGGAAGCCGGGATCGAGCCAAGCGTTCAGTTCCATACAGGACTCGCGGAAATGCTGGGACAGAAATGCAAGCCGAGTGTCTTGCCCATCACAAGAAACATCCAGGAAAAACCTTCACCTCTACTTCTTACCGTAATAATCCTCTCCGCGCATAAGAAAAAATTGCAGCAGCCTGGCCAGGAACACCAAAACCACGCAGGAGAGAAAGCCGTACACGGGATAGAAGCCCGATATCTCCTCAAAGGGGAAGTAGGCGTGCCTGTGCACGGAAAAGTCGGCGGCAAACAGGGCAAGGAGAATCAGGAAGAACAGACACAAAGCGATTCGTCCAGCTGCCGGTCCGCTCCGTAAGCCAAGCCCTTTCCTCATGCGCTGGATCTCCAGTAATTTTATGGGGAAGTAACTATTCACCACCTTGTCGAACCGTAAGCCGACACGGGGTATTTTGCCTCATGCATCTCCGACTCTGGATTTTCTAACGTCCGGCACTCACTTTTTCTGGATGCTTGCCCAAATACTCTATGCCTCTAGGAAAGTGAGTGCCGGACGAAGAAAATCTGGCATCGTCTCCGCTAAAATGATTCAAAATACCCCGTGTCAGCTTACAATAATTAGCAGGGTGGTAAATAGTTACAAAAAAAATGCATTCAACCAATTGAGCGGATCCATGATCGGCCATGAAGCAAGGCCCGTCAGGACGGGAACGGGGCAAGGGCCACCTTGATGAGATCGATGAACAGCTGGGGCCCGAAGAACAGCAGCACAGAACAGGCGGCGGTCACCAGCAAGGGAACTACGCACCACACGGGCTCCTTTCTCCCGGCTTCCTGCAGCCCGGGATCCGTCGGGCTGCGGAAGACCCCCCTATAGACCACGGGAAGAAAGTACGCCGCATTGAGCAGGGAGCTGGTGAGGATCACCGCAAGCAGCAGGGCGCTCTCCTTTTGCAGGGTTCCCAGGACGAGATACCATTTGCTGATAAATCCCCCCCCGGGGGGAAGCCCGATGATGCTCAAGGACCCCACGAAGAAGGCCGCCATGGTGAAGGGCATGATGCGGCCGAGCCCGTCCATGTCGCTGATGTATTTCTTGCCCGTGGCCACCATGATGGCCCCGGCGCAGAAAAAGAGAGTGATCTTGCCCAGGGCGTGCATCACGATATGGAGCACTCCTCCCACTACTCCGTACGGGGTGAGCAGGGCCACTCCCAGAACGATGTAGGAGAGCTGGCTCACCGTGGAGAAGGCGAGCCTGCGCTTGAGCTCGTCCTGGGACAGGGCGATGAGGGATCCCACGATAATAGTGGCCGAGGCGATATAGGCTACCACTGATCCCAGATGGAGCGTGCCCAGCAGATCGAGGCCGAAGATTCCGGTCATGATCCGCACCAGGCTGAAGGCCCCCACCTTGACCACGGCCACCGCATGGAGAAGGGCGCTGACCGGAGTAGGTGCCACCATGGCCGCCGGGAGCCAACCGTGCAGGGGCATGATGGCCGCCTTGGCGAAGCCGAAGAGAAAGACCAGCAACAGCCCCGCGGCCAAGGGCTGAGAGATCCCCGCCTCGAAGATCCCTCCCTGGGAGAACTCCAGGGTCCCGGCGATATTGTAGCAAAGGATCATGGCCGGCAGGACCAGCCCCACGGAAGCGCCCAGAATGAATCCCAGATACTTCCGGCCGCTGATGCGGGACTCCTCGTCCTGATGATGGGTCACCAGCGGGTACGTGGACAGGGACAGGATCTCGTAGAACAGGTACAGGGTCAGCAGGTTCGCGGCGAAGGCCGCGCCGATGGTGGAGGACAGGGCCACGGCGAAGAAGGAGTAGAACCGGGTCTGGCTGTGCTCCTTCAGGCCCCGCATGTAGCCCACGGAGTACAGGCTGGTCAGGATCCAGAGGAAGGAGGCCACCAGGGCGAAGGTAAGCCCCAGCCCGTCCACTCGAAGGGCGATCTCCGCGCCGGGGGCGAACTGGAAAAGGGTCAAGCCGAACTCGCGCCCATCGAGAACACCCGGGACCAGGGAAACCACAATCCCGAGCTTGATCAGCCCGGCCAGAATGGTCCAGGCCTCGCGCGCGTTGGGCTTATCCCCGCTGGAGATCAGGACGGGCACCACAGCCAGGGAGACGAGCACGGCCAACAAGGGGCGCAGGGAAAAAACGGCGTCCATCAGATCAAGCTCCGCAGGACGAAGGGCTGAATCATCTCGCTCACAATGCTCCCGGAATACAGGCCCACCAAAAGAATGCCCGCCACAACGAGGGCCAGGCTGACCACCATGATCGGCGGGGCCTCATCCATGGCCGGGCCGTGCTCGTGATCCCCGGCATGGCCGTGATGCGCCCCGCCTGCTCCGAAAAAGGCGTGCTCCACGACCCGGAAGAACAGCACCGCATTGACCAGGCTGCTCAGGACCAGGGCCGCGACATAGGCGTATTGTCCCGCCTGGAGGCCCCCGCTGATGAGATACCATTTGCTGAAGAAGCCGCAGGTGGGCGGCACTCCCACGATACTCACCCCGGCCAGAACGAAGGCCCCGGCGCTGAAGGGCATGCGCGCGAAGAGATCCCGCAGGTTTTCCAGGCGCAGCTCGCCCAGCTTATAGGCGAAGTTCCCGGCCGCAAGAAAGACGGCGAAGGTCATCAGGGCATCGTTGATCACGTGCAGAATGGTTCCGGTCATGGCCGCCTGATTGCCCAGCCAGGCCCCTCCCACCATGTATCCGATCTCGGAGACGATGATATAGCAGAGCATCTTGACCAGATTCCTCTGGACCAGGGCCATCACCGCCCCGGCCACGATGGCCAGGACCGCGAGCCAGACGATGATCGGGCCGAGATCCAGGACCCCGAAAACGTACTCCGACCCGAAAACCGTGAGCATGAGCCGGATCATGACGTAGACCATGACCTTGGTCATCAGCGGAGCCAGGACTCGGCTGGCGGGAACGGAGGCGTAGGTGTAGGCGTTGGGCAGCCAGATGTGCACCGGAAAGAAGGCCATCTTGATCCAGATCCCCACCAGGCAGAAGATAAAGCCCACGAGCACGGTCTGCGAGGACCAGATCTGCGGCAGGAGGGAAGCCACATCCCCCATATTCAGGGAGCCGGTCATGATATAGAGATAGCCCACACCGAGGAGATAGAAGCTGGCCCCGACGACCCCGAGAAAAACGTAGTTGAGGCTGGCCAGCGGGGCTCTGCGCGAGGGCCCCATGGCGATGAGCGCGTACCCCGCCAGGGAGGTGACCTCCAGCAGCACGTAGAGGTTGAACAGGTCCGCGGTGGCGGTCACCCCCATCAGGCCGGTGACCAGGAGCAGGTACAGGGCGAGGAAGGTTTCCTTGCGGTCCGCAAGCTCACGCTTGATGAGCTGCCAGCTCGCCGCGAGGTTGACCAGGGCGACCGCGGACACGGCCACGAGGACCAGGCTGTTCAAGAGGTCGATCCGCAGCTCGATCCCCATCGGCGGAGCCCAGCTGGCCATTCGATAACTGATCGGCCCCCCGGAGGTCACCCGCTGCAGGGCGACGATGGAGGCAAGCAGGGATCCCGCGAGCCCGACCAGGGTCACTGGCAGGCAATAGTCTCTCCGGATCCAGGCCAGCCCGCCCACAGCGAAGGACGCCAGAAGAGGGGCCAGGACGGGAAGGGCGGCAACGTGCTCCAGCATGGCTACATCTTTTCCCGTATCCGGGTATGGATTTCGTCTTCCTCCAGGGTCTCGAACTGGCGGTAGACCTTGATCGCGATGGCCAGGGCCACGCCGAAGGTGGCCACCGAGACGACAATGGCCGTGAGCATGAGCACATGAGGCAGGGGATTCATGTACGCCGCCGCCTCGATGGATTCGGGATCAATGTGTCCGTGCCCGTGGGCCCCGCGAATGATGGGAATGGTGGCCCCTTGCTTGTAGCTCGTGGAGATGAAGAAAAGAATGATGGCGGTCTGGAATATGTTCATCCCCACCAGCTTCTTGATCAGGTTATTCTTGGCGATGATGGCGTAGAGGCCGATCATCATGAGGATGATATAGAGCCAGTAATTGTACTTGGCCACGATCTCCTGAAACAGCTCTTCCATAAGCCCATCCTTTCCTCCGGTCTTACAGTCCCTCGTCGTGCCTGCCGGCGGAGGCGATATTGACGTAGATGATGACCATCACCGCGGTGACGGCGAGGCCCACGCCGACCTCCACGCCGATCATGCCCAGGGCGCGCGCCTCCACCGCGTCCACGGGCAGGATTCGGGCCAGCTCCCCGTAGTCCAGAAACTCGCCCCCGAAAACCATGCACAGCACGCCGATACCCCCGTACACGATCACTCCCAGGGAGGCGAGCAGGGCCAGCATCCTCTCCCCCACCCTGCCCAGGGCGGTGCGCAGATCGAAGGAGATGGCCATGAGGATCAGGGAGGCGCCGAACATCACCCCGCCCTGGAAGCCGCCCCCCGGGCTGAAGTCCCCGTGGGCCACCACGTACAGGGAAAAGAGCTGAATAAAGGGGACGAGGATGCGACAGATGGTCTTGATGATCAGATCATGAGGCACCCACTGGGTGTCGAGCCTCTCGAAGTCGCGGCTCTGGGGGATGGGAGGCCTCTTGCGGAAATGGAGCACCACTCCGCTGGGGATATGGCGAATGTACCACTGCTCCCTGCTCTGCGGCCGGAAGTTTCGGAGCAGAAGGAAGCAGGCCAGCCCGGCGCAGAAGACCACCACTGTCTCGAACATGGTGTCGTATCCACGATAGTCCGCGAGCACTGCGGTCACCAGATTGGAGACCCCTGTCTCCTCCAGGGTGTGCTGGATGTAGTGCGGCGACAGATGAGTGCTCGCCGGAGAGTCCGGATCGCCCCAGGCAGGGAAGTCCTTGGTGGCGTACAAAAGCACCGCACCGCAGAGAATGACCAGAATCAGGCCGATACGCTTCAATCCTTGCTCCTCCTGGTGGTCTGGAACACTGCCGCCACGAAAAAGACCGTGCTCACTCCGGCCCCCACCGAGGCCTCGGTGAAGGCCACGTCCACGGCGCCCATGATGGCCCACAGAAGACACATGAGGAAGCTGTACGCCCCGAAGAGGATGGCAGCGCCCAGCAGATCGCGCACATTGATCGCGGCCAGGGCGCAGACGATGATCAGGGTCAGGATGAACAGATCGATTTGCCAGTGCATGCCTAATCCTTCCGGGATTTGGACCAGGGCTTCAGGCCCGCCCTGATCCCCGCGTCCACGATGGAGTGCGTGGCCGTGGGGCTGGAGAGAAAGACGAAGAAGACGATGAGCATGATCTTCATGCTCACCAGAAGGGCCTCCCAGGAGAAAGGCCCCAGATTGTACAGGGCGATCCCCGTGCCCATGGCCATGATGCCCAGGGTGTCCAGCTTCCCCACTGGATGGAGCCTGCTGTAGAAGTCGGGCATGCGGATGATGCCCACGGCTCCGCCGAGGAAGGAGACGATCCCCAGGGCCATGAAGAGAATGACGACAATGTTGAGCCCGATCATAGCCCGGCCCTCCTCAGTGCCGGATTCGGCGCTGCTTTTCCGCCCCGCCCGCTCGGCCGGGACGCCTCGACTTCCTTTACTCGAAAGGTGTTTCCTCGTACAGGCCGCGCCGCTTGTGAAAGTAGCGCGAGGCAGCGAGCACGGCAATGAAGTTGAGCAGGGCATAGGCCAGGGCGATGTCCACGAACATCTCCACCCGCTCGAAGATGCATCCGATCAACAGAAGCAGGACCACGGTCTTGCTCCCGATGGCGTTGGTGCCCACCAGCCGATCCAGCACGGTGGGTCCCACCACCGTCCGGTACAGGGAGAAGCACATCATGAGGCACAGGAACAACCCGGTGAAGACAAAGAATGTGATCATGCCTCCTCCCTGAAGACCCAGGCCGCCTTCCTCTCCATGTCCCCGGGCAGATTCTGGGAAGAGGCCCTGTCGATGGCATGCACCCGGTACCTTCCGTTCCGGCTCGCGGTCACGGTGATCGTGCCCGGGGTCAGAGTAATGGAATTGGCCATGGTCACGATGGACAGCTCGCTTTTCAGCTGCGTGCTAAAGTCAACCAGGTGGGGATCGATCATCTCCCGCACCCTGGGATGGAACACGAGACGGAGAAGATGGAAATTGGCCATGAGGATCTGGACCAGGAGCCAGGGGACATAGCAGGAGAAGCGGAAAAGCGTTGCGGCATACCCCAGGGCCCGCGGCTCGGAAAAGAGCATGCGATGGGAGAAGCCGGATACAATGAGGCTGGCCACGACCCCGAAGCCGAGAAAGAGAGGGGCTGTCTGGCCGGAAAAAACCAGCCACAGGAGCATCAAGAGAACAAAGGTCAGGCCGAAGGAGACAATGTCCGACCTCCAGCTCCGGGATCTTATTCTGTTGGGCATATGGGTGCCTCTCCGCAGATGATGTCCGGCTTCTCTGAAAACAGGGGAGCTATTGGCTCGGGGATCTCCAGGCCTCGCGCAGGACGTTCCACATCGTCCGCGCCCCCCTTTCTCTGGAGGAACTCTGTGAGGCCTCCTCCCGCTCCGATCGGATCCGCTCCAGTGCGCGCTTTTCCTCCAGGGCTCCCTCGATCGTGTCGGTCAGGGAATCGTAATCGATCGGCTTGAACAGATAGTCGTACGCACCCACTTGGCCGCTCTTCAGGGCGGTTTCCACGGAGCCGTACGCGGTGAGCACCACGCACTGCAAAAGGGGAAGGAGCTCCTTGAGGCGCCTCTGGGTCTCGATTCCGTCCATGCCCGGCATCTTCAGGTCCACGACAGCAACGTCGAAGTCCTCCTTGATAACCACCTCCAGGGCCTCCTCCCCGGAATAGGTCGTGCGCACGGAATAGCCGTCGCGCTGCAGCCGATTGGCCAAATATTCCAGCAGAGTCCGATCGTCGTCAATGAGCAGGATCCTCGCCTCTTCCGCCCCGGTCATACCCCTCTCCGTCATGTTTGCGCCGTTCGGGGAGCTAGGCCTCCGGCAGCGCCGAGATCAGCGCGTCACCAACTTCCTCCGCACCAGCTCCTCGGCGATCTGCACCGTGTTCAGGGCCGCCCCCTTGCGGATGTTATCCGCGACGATCCACATGTCCAGCCCGTTCTCCAGGCTGGTGTCCCGCCGAATGCGGCCCACATAGGTCTCGTCGCGCCCCGCGCTCTCCAGGGGCATGGGATAGACTTTCTCCTCGGGATTGTCCCACACCTCCACACCCGGGGCCTCGCTGAGCATGGCCCGGGCCTCCTTGGCCGTGAGCGGACGATCCAGCTCCAGATTGACCGCTTCGCTGTGCCCGAAGAATACCGGGACCCGGACCGTAGTCGCGCTGATCCCCATGGAATCGTCGCCCAGGATTTTCCGGGTCTCGTCCACCATCTTCATCTCTTCCTGGGTGTACTCGTTGTTCTGGAAGTCCCCGATGTGAGGCAGGCAGTTGAAGGCGATCTGATGGGGATAGGCGCTGCACTCCACCTCCTCCATGTTGAACAGGGCCCGCACCTGGGACTCCAGCTCATGCACCGCCTTTTGTCCGCTCCCGGAGACCGCCTGATAAGTGGACACCACAACCCGCTTGATCCGCACGGCCTGGTGGAGAGGGTTCAGCACGACCACCATCTGGATGGTGGAACAGTTGGGATTGGCGATGATGTTCTTGTGCCAGTCCAGGTCCGAGGCGTTGACCTCGGGCACGACAAGGGGCACCTCCGGATCCATGCGCCAGGCGCTGGAATTGTCCACGACCACGCAACCGGCCTCAGCCGCCAGCGGGGCAAACTCCTTGGAAATGCTCCCCCCCGCGGAGAACAGGGCCAGATCGATCTCCCGGAAGACGTCCTCGGTCAGGGTCTCCACCTCCAGCTCATCCCCCTTGAAGGAGAGCCTCGTTCCCGCGGACCTGGGTGAGGCCAGGGCCCGGAAGGACTCCGCCTCGAAGCCGCGTTCCTCCAGAATCTCGAGCATCTCCTTGCCCACGAGGCCCGTGGCCCCGACAACCGCGACCTTCAAACCGCTACCGGACATACTCGCACCCTCTCTTCCTGATTCACACATTTCACACGGGCAACTCTCGCCCGCACCGCCGCTATATTTCCGCGCGGGCCAAGCCTACATCACCGCGCCGGCCATCTTGAAGATGGGCAGATACATACTGATGACCAGACCGCCCACCACCACGCCGAGAAAGGAGATCATGATTGGCTCGATGAGCGAGGTCAGAGTGGACACCGCCACGTCCACCTCGTCGTCGTAGAAGTCGGCGATCTTGGACAGCATGTTGTCCAGGTTCCCTGTTGTCTCCCCAATGGAGATCATATGGATGACCATGGGGGGAAACACCCCCGTCTCGTCCAGGGGCTCGTGAATGGTCTGTCCCTCGGAGATGCTCCTGCGGGCCTTCTGCACCCCAAGCTCCACGGTCCGGTTCCCCGCTGTCTTGGACACCACGTCCAGGGAATACAGAATGGGCACCCCGCTGGCGAGCATGGTGCTCAGCATCCGGCTGAAGCGCGCCACAGCCACCTTGCGCAGCAGGGGGCCGAATATGGGCACAAAGAGGATGACCTGATCCACGATCCGCCGCCCCCGTTCCCAGCGATAGAACAGGCTGAACCCAAGGACAAGGAGCACAATCCCCACCACGATCCACAGGAAATTGCCGGTCACGGCGTTGCTCATATTGATCACCACCTGGGTGGCCAAGGGCAGCTCCGCGCCGAACCCCTTGAATAGGTCCGCGAAAGTGGGGATGACGAAGGTGAGGATGACCCCCACCACGGCGATGGCCACGAAGAAGATGACCACGGGGTAGGCCATGGCCCCCTTCACCTTGGACTTGAGATTGTCCGCCTTCTCGATGTACTCGGACAGGCGCTCCAGGACGGTGTCCAGAACGCCCCCGGTCTCCCCGGCGTTGACCATGTTCACGTAGAGGTCGTCGAACACGTCCCTGTGCTTGGCCATGGCCTCGTACAGGGAGCTCCCCCCCTCCACGTCGTTGCGGATCTCGTAGAGCTTGCGCCGAAGCTTGTTGTTCTCCGTTTGATCGCACATCACCTGGAGGGCCTCCAGGATGGGCACCCCGGCGTTGATCATGGTTGAGAACTGTCTGGAAAAGACCACCATGTCCCTGGACTTGACCTTGCCTTCGAGGAAGGTCCCTTCCAGCAGGTCCTTGGGCTTGGGCTTCACCTTGATCTCGGTGAATCCCTTGCGCTGCAGGGCCATGCGCGCCATTTCCTGGCTGGCCGTGTCCATCTCGCCCTTGACCTTGCGCCCCGCTTTGTTCCGGGCCTTGTAGATGAAAATGGGCATAGTCCTCTCCTTTCTGGGAAAGCGTGGCGCGTCCCATCCGGGAACCCTCACGCGGACGGGGCGGAATCCGCTTCGTGCGCTGCTCGGGGAAGAAGCGCGACCAGCAATGGAGAACAGCGCATCCTCTCGGGTAACTATTCACCACCCCAATGCCGCAGCATCCACGGGCCCGTGGTCGGATCAATGTGCTGAATAGTCACCCTCTCGGCTTCCTTTTCCAAGAGAGCGAGAACTGGTTTCCGAAGGGAAACCGGCGTCGCGGGTGGCGCAACACCCGACAGTTTCGCGGAGGGAAGGAGCGTGTTGCCTTCACCGCGAAATCGATTTATCGTGACGCCGGTGC
>CAYFSD010000005.1:6467-18150 GCA_964345705.1 uncultured Desulfohalobiaceae bacterium | reverse complement strand
CTATGCAGATGCTCGACGTCACCACGAAGGACGGTGTGTGCATCTTCCATTACAGCGGAGAGCTGACCCTGGAGGTGATCGATCGCCTCAAGGAGGAGATGTGGGGCCATCTGGAGAGCCACGGCTGCGAGACCGTGGTCATGGACCTGTCCGACATCTCCTTCCTGGACTCTTCTGGCATCGGCTTCCTGGTGCACCTGAACAACCAGAGGCGAGAGGAGAACAAGGGCTTCTACCTCTACCGTCCGTCGCAGCAGGTGCGCAAGTCGCTGAACCTGGTCCGGCTCTTCGAGTACTTCCAGGTGCTGGAGAAGGAGACGGATCTGGACCGCCTTCGGGAATAGCCTGACTTGGTACGTGCCCCCTCCTCGTTTCAACTGTGGGGGCTGGCAGTGCTCTTCCGGTGTCCCTATAGATTTGACCGGCCCCGCTTCGTGGACTGACCGGGGTGCGTGCTATTCCCCGATGATCTTGACCAGAACCCGTTTCTTCCGGCCCCCGTCGAACTCGCCGTAGAAAATCTGTTCCCAGGGACCGAAATCCAGGCGGCCCTCGGTGACGGCCACCACAACTTCCCGGCCCATGACCTGCCGCTTCATGTGGGCGTCCGCGTTGTCCTCGCCCACATTGTGTCTGTATTGGCTCACCGGCTCGTGGGGGGCCAGCTTCTCCAGCCACTCGTCGTAGTCCTGGTGCAGCCCGGGCTCGTCGTCGTTGATAAAGACCGAGGCGGTGATGTGCATGGCATTGACCAGGATCAGCCCCTCACGGACGCCGCTCTCCTTGAGACATTCCCTGACCTGGGGGGTGATATTGATGAGCTCCCTGCGTCCCTTGACTTCAAACCACAGTTCTTTACGATAGCTGCGCATAGACGCCTCCTGGTGCGGGCGTTTGGGTCCCTGCCGCAGGCGGGGCCGCGGTTCTCGCCTCGAAGGGGCTTCGCCTCTTTTTCCCAAAACTAGCTGGAAAATCGGTAGATTCGACTGCCGCGTTTTTTCGCGGAAATGAGCGATTCGTTTCCGGAAAAAAAAGAAAATATTATACACACTCGGATTTCGCAATCCCGATACAATCTGACTCTGTTTTCCCTCCGGCCGCATACTGCGGTACGGGGGCTATCGCGAGGAGGAAGCCATGGGACTCAATATGGCGGTGCTGGTCAAACAGGTTCCGGATACCACCCAGGTCGGGGAAAAGGCCATGAAGGAGGACGGGACCGTCAACCGTGACGCCCTTCCGGCCATTGTCAATCCGGACGACCTGCATGCCCTGGAGGAGGCCCTCCGGATCAAGGAGACCCTGGGCGGCAGGATCACCGTGGTTTCCATGGGCCCGCCCAAGGCGGCGGAGGCCCTCAGGGAGTGCCTGTTCCTGGGCGCCGACGACACGGTCCTTGTCTCGGACAAGTGCTTTGCCGCCTCGGACACCCTGGCCACGTCCTATATCCTGGCCAGGACCCTGCAGACAATCCGGGACGTCCAGGTGGTCTTCTGCGGCAAACAGGCCATCGACGGAGACACGGCCCAGGTGGGGCCCCAGCTCGCGGATAAGCTGGGAATGAACCAGATCACCAACGTGACCGGCGTGCTCGAGGCGGACGAGCGGGGAATCACCGTGCGGCGCGGGATCGAGGGCGGCGAGCAGAAGCTCCGCAGCCGTTTTCCCCTGCTTCTCACCGTGTCCCATGAGGCCAACCAGACCAGGCCCCCCAGCGCGAAGCGGGTGATGGCCGCCAAGAAGCTGCCCGTTTTGACCCCTGAGGAGTACGCCGCGGATGGCGAGGGCCCCTGCATCAAGCTCTGGGACACCGGAACCATCGGGGCGGATTCCGCCCTGTGCGGCATGTCCGGGTCCGCCACCCAGGTCAAGCGGGTTCGGAATGTGGTGCTCAAGGGCCAGGATGCCAGGCGCGTGGAGAATTCGCAGGAGGCCGTGTCGGAGCTGATGGCCGAATTGCACCGGGAGCACATTCTCGCCTGAGATGAGCTCCGCTCAACGGACGGAACAAGGGGAGAGGAATGCAACCCACGAACAGCGTGCTCGTTTTTCTGGAACAGCGGGACGGCGTGATTGCGGATGTCAGCCTGGAGCTGTTGGGCAAGGCCGGGGATCTGGCCCGGGAGCTTGGAGTGAACGTAGAGGCGGTCCTGGTGGGGCACGGCCTGAAACAGGATCCCGCGGAGCTGGGCCGCTACGGATGCCACAGGGTCTATCGCGTGGAGGACCCCCGGCTTGCGGATTTCACCTCGCTGCCCTACGCTCGGGCCGTGGAGGAGGTCATCCGCGGATGCGCCCCCCAGATCGTGCTCTTCGGAGCCACGACCACGGGCAGGGACGTGGCCCCGCGGGTCGCCTCCTCCCTGCGCTGCGGTCTCACGGCGGACTGCACCGAGCTCGAGATCGGGGAGTTCAAGGGCAAGGATCGAACCTGGATGAACACCCTGCACCAGATCCGTCCGGCCTGGGGCGGCAATATCATCGCCACCATCGTTTCCCCGGAGAGCAGGCCCAGCATGGCCACGGTGCGGGAGGGCGTCATGCCCATGCCCGAGGCAAGCAACTCGTCCGGAGCGCAGGTGGACGACGTGGGGGTGGATTTTTCCCCCGAGGATTTTCCCACCCAGGTGCTGGAGACCCATCGCATGGAGCGGGAGGTGGATCTGCGCAAGGCCCGGATCATCGTCGCCGCTGGCATGGGAGCGAGCGACGAGCGGTCCCTTCAGCTGGTCAAGGATCTGGCCCGGGTTCTGGGCGGGGAATACGCGGGATCCCGCCCCATGGTCGACGGGGGTTTCCTGCCCCATGAGCGCCAGGTGGGGCAGACCGGAACCACGGTGCGTCCCAACCTCTATATCGCCTGCGGTATTTCCGGACAGGTGCAGCACCTGGCCGGGATGCAGGAGTCGGGGCGCATTATCGCGGTGAACAGCGACCCCGAGGCGCCGATCTTCGACCTCGCGCACTACGCGATCGTCGGGGAGGTGAGCGATGTGCTGCCCAAGATGATCAAGGCCTGCCAAGCGCAATAAGTCAGGAGGTGGATGTGGCCAACTTCTATCTGGATAATCGGGATCTCCGCTTCCATCTGGAGCACGGGGCCCACTCGGAGATGGAGCGGATTGTCAGGCTGCAGGAACAGGACTTCGCGGAAAAGGACGAATTCCCCCACGCTCCGGAGGACGTCCCGGATGCCCTGGACAACTACAACCGGATCCTGGAGATCGTCGGGGCTGTCGCCGGGGACACCGTGGCGCCCTGGGCCAGGAGCGTGGACCGTGCCGGAGCCAGACTGGAGCAGGGCGAGGTCCACTATGCCGAGGGCACCCGCCGGGCCCTGCATCGACTCAGCCAGGCCGACCTCATGGGATTCACCCTGCCCCGGGCCTACGGCGGGATCAACTGCCCCAAGACGGTCTATTCCCTGGCCATCGAGATCATATCCCGCGCGGACGCCTCCCTGATGAATCTTTTCGGGCTGCAGGAAATCGCGGACACCATCGAGCGCTTTGGCAGCGAGGAGCAGAAGCAGCGCTATCTGCCCCGCTTCGCCTCCGGAGAGGCCACCGGGGCCATGGCCCTGACCGAGCCGGACGCCGGCTCGGATCTGCAGGCCATCCGGCTGCGGGCCGAGCAGGACGAGGCTGGGGAGTGGCGCCTGCGCGGGGTGAAGCGCTTCATCACCAACGGCTGCGGAGACGTGGTCCTGGTCCTGGCCCGGAGCGAAACCGGATCCAGCGGAGGGCGCGGCCTGTCCCTGTTCATCTACCAGCGCGACGAGAATATGCGCATTCGGCGTATCGAGGATAAGCTGGGGATTCACGGCTCGCCCACCTGCGAGATGCAGTTCAACAGGGCGCCGGCCGAGCTTGTGGGACGCCGCAGGATGGGGCTGGTCCGCTACACCCTGTCCCTGATGAACGGGGCGAGGCTGGCTGTGGCCGCCCAGGCCGTGGGCATCGCGGAAGCGGCCTACCGGGAGGCGCGTTCCTACGCCCGGGATCGCAGGCAGTTCCAATCCCGGATCGAGGAGTTTCCGGCGGTGCGGGAGATGCTCACCGAGATGCGGGTGAACATCGAGGCGGCCCGCAGCCTGGTGGTAGAGACCTCGCGCATCGTGGACGTGTATGAGCGCCTGGAGAAGGAAATGGAAAGCGGCTCCGGGGACAAGGACCTCAAGGAGGAGATGCGCCGCTACAACCGCTACGCCTCGTATTTCACCCCCGCGGTGAAGATCGTCGCCACGGAAATGGCCAATAAAGTGTGCTACGATGCCTTGCAGGTCCACGGCGGTCCGGGGTATACTCGTGACTTCGACGTGGAGCGTCTCTGCCGCGACGTGCGCATCACGAACATCTACGAGGGGACCACGCAGCTGCAGGTGGTGGGAGCCATCGGCAGCCTGGTCACCGGCGTGGTGTCCCAGCGCCTGGACGAGTACGAGGCGGCCCACGACTTTTCCCCAGTGGAACCGCTCTTTTCCAGGGCCAGGGACCTCCGCGGCAAGATGGAGCATGCCGTGGGCCTGGTCCGGGAACAGAACGACGCCGAGCTGCAGCAGTACCACGCCGGACGCCTGGTGGAGATGGCCAACGACGCGATCATGGCCTATCTCTTGTGCATCGACGCCCTGACCAGCGAGACCAAGCTGGAGGTGGCGCGCGTGTTCATCACCAGAGCCGGGAGCCGAACGGCCGCCAACCTGGAGTTCGTTCAGAACGCTTTGGACACGGTGCTGCACAAGCGAGTCCCCCTGGAGGACGAATGAGGGAAGGGGGCCTATTCGGCCCCGGAGATTGGAACAGAGGCAACTCTTCACCACATTGTGATCCGTGCCAGCGGATGCTGAGGCATTGGGGTGGTGAATAGTCACAACATGGAGTGCGTTGCACTAAAAATGCGCTCAAGGAGGGGTGAGCTTATGTTGGATATGCTCAGGAAAGGCGTGCTTGCCGGATTGGGCACCGCTGTGGTGACCAGGAGCAAGATGCGCGAGACTATGGACAAGCTCGTGGAGCAGGGAAAGCTCTCCTCGGAAGAGGCGGAGCGGTTTTCCCAGGAGATGGTCGACGCCGGGGAGAAAGAGCTGGATGAGTTCCGCACCGAGCTGGAGAGCACGGTGCGCAATGCCGTGTCCCGTCTGGATCTCGCCGGCCAGCAGGACATCGACGATCTGCGTCAGCGCATGGAGAACATGGAAAAGCGCATGGCACATCTGGAGCAAAAGCTGGAAGGGTAAACAGGGCGGCACCTATTTACCGCATTAGTGGTCCGTCCATCGGCTAAGGATAGCTCAAAAGCCTGCGAAAAAGCGGCGCCTGGGAAGAGAGCTGAAGCCTCGGAAAAGCTTCGCGGCCGCGCGCAAAAAAAGCCCGTCCCCACGTGGGGACGGGCTTTTTTTGCGCGCTTTTCGGCGCTTGTTTACTTGGCGGCTTCGCGGGCCTTGCGCTGCCATTCGATCCATTGTTCCTTGTTGTCCTCGATCCATTCCGTGGCGTGACGCTCGATGTCGTCCTGATCGTCCTCGCCCTCGAACATCTTCTCGTTCTGGGCGTTGATATCTTTAAAGGACACGGACATCAGCTCGAAGAGCTTCTTGGCCGCGGGGTTGTTCTCCAGAAAGTCGCTGTTTGCGGCCACGCGGATGTCGTTGGGGACCCAGCCCAGGGTGAGGGGATCCTCGACAGCGCCCTTCAGGTCGGAGACGGTCATGTAGTCCTCGAAGGGGGCCTGACCCTCGGTGGGCTTGTTCTCGGGCACGCCGATCCAGACCACGTCCTTGCCCGGCTTGAGCTTGTACACGGTCCAGTTGGGGGTCCAGGTGTAGAAGAAGACCGGCTGGCCCTCGTTGTAGCGGGCCACGGCGTCGGCCATGCTTGCGCTGTAGGTGGCCTTGATCAAGTTGATGTGATCGTGCATGTCATAGGCGTCCATCTGGTGGGCGATGGTGCTCTCGCAGCCCCATCCCGGAGGGCAGGCCACCAAGTCGGCCTTGCCGTCGCCGTTGGCGTCGAAGGCTTCCTTGACTTCCTCACGCTTGAAGTCCTCAATGGTGGTGATGTCGTATTTCTCGGCGTGCTCCTTGGACACGAGGTAGCCCTGTACGGCGCCCTTCTTGACCACATAGCCCACAAGGTTCTTTTCCTGGTCGAAGCCAGGGGGGAGTTGTTCGTTGTGCAGAGGGAACCAGCCGTTGGCCCAGTAATCCACATCGCCCTGCATCAGGGAGCGGTAGAAGATGGGCGCGGAGAGCTCCTTGTACTTCTTCACCTCATAGCCCAGGTGCTCCAGGGCTCGGCTGTAGATGGCCTCCAGAATGAACCCTGTGGTCCAGGAGGCGCGGGCGGGCTTGACCGACGTTCCCTTGCCGGGGAAGGAGTCGAACTCCTTCTCCACGAAGTCCACCGTGGGATAGTCTTGTGCGGTGGCCTGTCCGGTCGCGCCGAAGACCAGAAACAGGCTGAGGGCCAGGAGTCCGGCCAGCTTGGTTAGGGTTGCACATCTCATACAGAACCTCCTTTGTTTGACTATGCTTTGTTCGGCACGATTGCCAAACAACTACTCTTTCTTCATTTGCCCCAGGGCCTGGGTGATTCGGTCCAGGACCATGGCGATGAGCACGATGCTCGCGCCGCCGATGCCGGCCAGGCCGATCTTGAGGCTGTTCACGCCCTCGAAGACGAGCAGGCCCAGCCCGCCGGCCCCGATGAGGGAGGCGATGACCACCATGGCCAGGGCCAGCATGATGTTTTGGTTCAGACCAGCCATGATGGTGACCAGGGCGTTGGGGATCTGAATCTTGCGCAGGATCTGCCATCTGGTGGCCCCAAAGGCCTTGCCCGCCTCGATGAGCTCGGGGTGGACCTGCCGGATGCCCAGGTTGGTCAGGCGGATAATGGGGGGAATGGAGAAGACGATGGTGGCGATCACTCCGGCAACTGAGCCGATGCTGAAGAGCATGACCACGGGCACGAGATAGACGAAGGCCGGGGTGCTCTGCATGGCGTCAAGAATGGGACGGATGGAGGTGTAGAACCGGTCGCTCTGGGAACCGAGTATCCCCACGGGGATCCCCACAATGATGCAGAAGATCACGGAGCTTAGGACCATGGACAGGGTGATCATGGCCTCCTCCCAGACGCCCATCACTCCGATGCCCAGGAGCCCGAGAAAGGCGAAGAGCGCTGTCCTGCGGCCAGCGGCCCAGAAGCCCAGAGCGGCGAAGGCGAGGATGACCACAATGGGCGGAAGCCATTGCAGAAAGGCCTCGATGTTGTTCAGGGTGAATTCGATGGGGATCTTGATCTTCTGGAAGATGAAGCGGTAATTGGTGATGACCCAGTTGACTCCGGTGTCGATCCACTTGTCCACGGGGAGCTCGATATATTCGATGAGCATGGGGTATCTCCTTGCCTCTTAGCTGGTTTCCAGCTCCTGATTCTGCTGGTCCTCCGTCATCTCTGCCTCGTCCCGCCGCAGCGTCTTGAGGAAGCGATTCTTGGAGATGGCCCCTTTGTACACGCTGTTTTCGTCCACCACTGGGACCGGGCAACCGAGCTTGGTGATCACCGGTAGGACATCCTGCAGATGGGTATCCATGGACACGGCTTCCACGTCCGGCAGAAAGGCCTGTTCCAGGGCCTCCGGGCCGTCCCCATTCTTTTCGATGACTTGACGCAGGGAGTCGATGCTCACCACTCCGCGGAATCGGTGCTTCGCGTCGAGCACGTAGCCGAAGTCGCGGTCGTGGGACTGCAGGCGCTCCAGGGCCGCACGCGGGCCTTCGCCCTTGTGCTGGACCAGGGTGATCTGGTTGTCCCGGACGATGTCCGAGGCGGAGAAGACGTGGGTGGGGTCCACGCCGCGGAAGAAGGCGGCCACGTAGTCATCCGCGGGGTACTTGAGGATCTCCTCGGGAGTGCCGATCTGCACGATGCGACCGCCCTCCATCATGGCGATGCGATCCCCGATGCGCATGGCCTCGTCCAAGTCGTGGGAAATGAAGACAATAGTCCGGGGGGCCTCTTCCTGGAGCTTGAGCAGCTCGTCCTGCATCTCCGTCCGGATGAGAGGGTCCAGAGCGGAGAAGGCCTCGTCCATGAGCATGATGTCCGGGTCGCCGGCAAGGCCTCGGGCCAGGCCCACGCGCTGCTGCATGCCTCCGGAGAGCTCCTGGGGGTAGCTCTTGGCGTTGGCCTTGAGCCCGACGAGCTCCAGCACCTTGTGCGCTCGCTCGAGGCGATCCTTTTCCTCCCATCCCGCGATCTCCAAACCGAAGGCCGCGTTCTGCTCCACGGTCAGATGGGGCATGAGGGCGAAGGACTGGAAGACCATGCTCATCTTGGTCCGCCTGATCTTGACCAAATCCTCATGGCTCAGCTGGCACAGGTCCTTGCCTTCCACGTACACCTGGCCACTGGTGGGCTCGATTAGGCGATTGAGCATGCGGACGAGCGTGGATTTGCCCGAGCCCGACAGCCCCATGACCACGAAGATCTCGTTGGGATAGACCTTGAAGTTGGCATTCTGTACGCCAATGGTGAGCCCGGTTTCCTCGAAGATCTCGGGCTTTGTATGTCCCTTTTCCAGCAAGGGGAAGGCGCGTTCCGGTTCGGGTCCGAAAACTTTGTACAGATCCTTGACCTCGAGACGTGCTTCATCTTCTGCCATATGCCTGTCCTGTCCTGTTTGGAGTGATTCAAACCATGTTGTCTATATCATGACAGTTAAATCTTAAAGTTTTTTACAGAATTATTGAGGCAATGTCAACCCGAGAAGTGAGAGATTGCATTCTTTGTATTATAATTAAATAGTAATGGAACAATTTCCGGAATTAAGAGAAATGGAGTAAATAAGATAAATCGATCTGTGCAGGGATTAAAGTAAATCTTGCATGCTCTCTGATAACTAATCGAATACTGTAAGTCAGAAAATATGATGAATTAATGGATAGAATGTAGGATGAAGTGAATCTAAATTGTAATATGGATACTATAAGTAATGAAAAGTTGCGTATAAGTGTTTAAGATTTCCTAAAGTATGTTGTTTGAAGTGGGCGTTAGAGAGAAAAAAATAATGAAAATGATTTTTCATTGTTCTATGATTATTGTGAAAATGTATTTTCTTTTTGCAATATATTACTTAAAAGGATTACAGTTTTGTTTGTCTAGGTGGTGTCTTTCAAGAAAGAACAGTGTTGGAAAGGATCCTTATACTTCAAAGCAGAGAATCGACCTGTTTAACAATGATTTTCATGTATATTGATTTCGTCATTGACTTGATTGGGACTGAAAAAAATCATTTTCGCCATGACAGGCTCAAAGTGAAGGTCATGCCGTTTGCTTTTTGTCAGTGTTGGGTCTGCTGCGCTTCAAAAAGATATCTGACGAAAGGGTGCCTTGCATCTGAGAAATTGAGTAGTGGCGGGAAGTGATTCAGGGAAGCAGCTGGCCACGTCCATTTGAGGTCCTTTTCGGAAAAAGGAGGAGGTCCGTTTCTATCCCTTAATGTCCCGAATAGGTCGAGCGGATTGCACTGATTCCGGAAAAAAGTCAGTCTCGGGCGAAAAAAAATCCAGACAGAGCATTCGGAAGGTGATGATTCAAACCCTCGAGCAGATTTTTGCTGACGCAACGAAGTGCCGGTTGCTCTCCACCTTTTCGGCCTTGGGGGCGTAACCCCCAATGCGGACAAGATGTGAATCGCTCAATCAAGGATCAATTGGGTGTTCGTGTTAGAAGGGACAATAGGCTAGCAGGTTGAAGGACTGGTAATTGTTCGCGGGATCTTCCGCGTAGCGGCAACCGACGCGCGAGCGCTCCTCACCCTTGTTCTCGATCTCGTCCACCGAATTTCGGTAGAAGGAACATTGATTGTTGAAACAGACATAGAGCATGCCCCAGCCAGTATCCGGCGGGGCGCTCCAGTAGGAGAGCTCCATTCCGCAATGGGGACAATACCGTGTTTCCATGACCATCACCTCTTGGTGTTGACGTTGTTTTCTTGCCTTGCGCGAAAAAGCAGGGGCTTTACGGCAATGACCGAGCCGGATTGTGCGGCTTCGATGCGTCGCGCATTCGCGGGCCAAGGTCCCTATCCCCTACATGATTATAAAAATATATCTCATGTCCATGGAGCCGTCAAATCGTTCTCTCCCTTCAAGGAGGAAATTTTTCTCTGGGGAGGCAAGGGTGTTGACAGAGCGAGAAAGAGGTGTATAAATGAGAGCTATGCGAAACGAACTTGGGCGCAGTCTCTCCCTTCATGTGAATGCCTCCTTTTCCTATTGGGGCTATTTTTGGTTTAGCAGGGAATATGTCTGCGGCCCGAGCGGGTGCCTATGAGTGAATAGGTCCCACAAACCGAACCAGGACCCAAGGGCCGCAGGCGAGAAGCCGGCGGCCCTTTTTTTTGGTCGTCGGCCTGCCGCCGGAGGGGCAGTCCGGCTGGTCACTTCCGAAGGACTCCCCGTGAGCGTGGTTTCCCCGAGCGTGGGGGACTAGGTCCTGTGCCGCACGGATCGGGGAGGCAGGCATTTCGGCATGTGCATTACGGAAAACATCGAGGAACGGGAGATGGCCTCACGCGGCAACACATCATCCGGGAACGGGACCGGCGAGCTGCTCAGGCTGCGGGAGGAGATCTCCCGCGTGGACAAGGAGCTGGTGGCGCATCTGAACAGACGCGCCTCCCTGAGCCGGGAGATCGGCCGCCTCAAGTCGGACAGCCGGGACACGGTGTTCCAGCCCTTTCGGGAAAAGGAGGTGATCTCCGAGATCCTGGAGAACAACCCCGGTCCCATGCCCGAGGAGCACCTCCGGGCGGTGTACCGGGAGATCCTCTCCTCCTCCCGGAGCCTGCAGCGGCGCCAGAGTGTGGTCTATCTGGGCCCGGAGGGAACCTTCTCCTACTTCGCGGGGTTGCACTACCTGGGCCGATCCGCGGAGTACAGGCCCACGGCCGTGCTGGAGGACGTCTTCCGCAGCGTGCGGCAGGGCGAGGCGGATCTGGGGATCATTCCCCTGGAGAACTCCCTGCAGGGAACCGTGGGCCAGAGCCTGGACCTCTTCCTGCGCTTTGAGGTCTTCATTCAGGCGGAGATCTTCTGCAAGATCACCCACAGCCTGCTCGCCGCGTGCGAGAGCCTGTCCGAGGTCCGGGTGGTCCATTCCCATCCCCAGGCCCTGCAGCAGTGCACCTCCTGGCTGAGCGCCCAGCTTCCTCAGGCCGAGGTGGTGCCAGCGGAGAGCACGGCAGCGGCGGCGGAGCGGGTGCAGCATAGGAGCGGGGAAGCGGCCATCGCCCACCCGGCACTGGCCGAGCGTTTCGGTCTCAACGTGCTGCAGACTGGCATCGAGGATCTGCCGGAGAACTGGACCCGCTTCCTGATCATTGGACCCAAGATGCCCCCGCCGGGCAACCGGGACAAGACCTCCCTCCTGTTCACCCTGACCGATCGGCCCGGGGCCCTGGCCCGGATGCTCACCTGCCTGGCCGAGGAGGGAGTGAACATGAAGAAGCTGGAATCGCGGCCCATGCGGGGTGAGCGCTGGCAGTACGTCTTCTTCGCGGATGTGGAGTGCGATCTTACCCTGGATCGCTACGAAGGGCTCATGCAGAACATGCGGGATTCCTGCCACAATCTGCGCATTCTGGGGAGCTATCCCGACGGGCCCTATCTGGA
>CAYFSD010000005.1:0-6367 GCA_964345705.1 uncultured Desulfohalobiaceae bacterium | reverse complement strand
GCCAGCCAGGACCTGGAGCGTACCAGGGACTGCTTGGTCCGCCTCGGGGCGGTGATCCGCGAGGAGGACGGGCGCGTCGTGGTGGAGGGCATGAATCGGCGCCGCGATCTGGGCTCTGGGCCCGTGGAGCTGGACGTGGGGGAGTCGGGAACCACCTGCCGTCTCCTCGCCGCGGTGGCCGCCCTGGCCGGAAGGAGTTGCCGCATCTCCGGCAGGGGGCGTATGCATCAGCGGCCCATGGGTTCCCTGACCCGGGCCCTGGAAACGCTCGGGGCCAAGATTGCCTGGGAGGGGGAGCCCGGCTGTCCGCCCCTTTCCATCGACGCCCGGGGGCTCGCTCCGGGTCGGGTGGGCGTGGACCTGGAGCAGAGCAGCCAGTTCCTTTCCGGTCTGCTGCTGGGAGGACCCGCTCTGTCCGCACCCCTTCGTATCGATATCACCGGGGAACGGGTGGTCTCCTGGCCCTATGTGGCCCTGACCCTGCAGGTGATGCGCGAGTTCGGGGCGACATTCCAGGTGGAGGCCTTGCGGGACGGGGCTTGGGAGGAAGTGGCCTGGGAAGGCCTTACTCGGGCCGAGCCAGGCACGGTGCGCTTCACCGTCCATCCCGGGCCCTATGCCCCGCGGGAGTACAGGGTGGAGGGCGACTGGAGCAACGCCTCCTATCTCCTGGCCGCGGGCGCCCTGAAGGAGTCCGGGGTCCGGGTTGTGGGCCTCGATCCGGATTCGGTGCAGGGGGACCGGGCCATCCTGGACATCCTGCGCGCCATGGGGGCCAGGGTAGAGGTCTCGGGCGGCGAGGTTTTCATCAATCCGGGAGAGCTGCGCTGCGCGGACCTAGACATGGGATCCTGCCCGGATCTGGTGCCCACGGTCGCGGTGCTGGCTTGCCTGGGCCGCGGAGCCACTCGGATCCGCAACGCGGCCCATCTCCGGCTCAAGGAGAGCGACCGTTTGGGGGACCTGGCCGGGGAGCTGGAGAAAACCGGAGCGGAGGTGGCGCTGCACCCGGACGGGGCGACTGTCACTCCGCCCCGGAAGCTGGCGGCCGGAGCCCTCCGCTTCGATCCCCACGGGGATCATCGTCTGGCCATGGCCTTCGCCCTTTTTGGCCTGGCCGGGGTGGAATACAGTCTGAGCGATCCGGGCTGTGTGGCCAAATCCTTTCCCGCCTTCTGGGAAACCTGGGAGCTGGTGACGCGCCATGACTGAGCCCAGAACGGACATAGCGACCATTGTCGGCGGCCGAGGAGCCATGGGCCGCTTCTTCGCCCAACGGCTGCAGGGAGCGGGCCTCGAGGTGCGCGCTTTGGACAAGCCGCTGCGAAGGGAGCATGCGGCGGAGTGCGTCCCGCAAAGCGGCCTGGTCCTTCTCGCCGTGCCCCCGGAGGCGGTGGCGGACGCGCTGCGCGACCTGGAGGGGCTCTTGCCCCGAGATGCCGTGCTCGCGGATATCTGCTCGGTCAAGGTGGAGCCCCTGCGGAGAATGCTCGCGGACCACCCCGGCCCCGTGGTGGGCACCCACCCCCTCTTCGGCCCCGAGCCCGAGCCGGAAACCGCCCTGCGCGTCGCCCTGGTCCAGGGCCGCGACGAGCGGGCCTTCGCCTGGGTCCGGGAGCTGCTCCAGCGGGCCGGGCTGGACCCCTTCAGCGCCGAGGCCGCGGAGCACGACCGGGCCATGGCCTTCCTGCAGGGGCTCAACTTCGCCACCACCACCGCCTATCTGGCGGCGGCATCCCATGACACGAGCATCAGCAAGTACATGACCCCCTCCTTCCGGCGCCGCCTGGACGCGGCTCGCAAGATGCTCACCGAGGATGGGGAGCTCTTCCAGACCCTGTTCGAGACCAATCCCTACAGCCAGGAGGCGGTGCGCTGCTACCGCTCCTATCTGGGCCTCGCCGCTGGCGGCGAGCTGGATCTCCTGCTGGACAGGGCCTGCTGGTGGTGGAACGGCAACAAGGATCCGGGGGGGGACCTGTAGGCCTGTTCCATGAACGTCGATTGTTCGGGCCGCCTTCCCTCCCCGGGGAAGGCGGCCCTTTTTTTTGATCCATCCAAATCAGGGAGACCGGAGTATGACCCGCATCAGAATGCAGCAGCGTGCAGCCACCCATCCCTCGGACACCCAGACGCCCATCGGGATGTACATGCGCTTCGTGGGCCACGAGCCGGGCCTGCTCCTGCAGAGCGCGGAAGTGGACGGCAGGCTGGGGCGCTACAGCCTCATCGCCTGGGATTTCTGCCTCACCGCCAGGTGCAGCGGAGGCAAGCTGGCCCTTTCCGTGCGCGATCCGGAGCTGGCCGGTCTGAGCAAGCTGGGAGGAATGGATTTCATCCCGGGCCTGCGGCGCCTGATGGACAGCCTGGAGCTGCGGCCTCCGGAGACGCATCCCGGGCTTCCGGCCCTCACCCGCTCCCTGCTGGGGTACTTCGGGTACGAGCTGGCCGGGCTCCTGGAGCCGGCCCTGGCCGGAACCCTGGACCCGGAGGACGCTGAGTGCGCCCTGGTTTTGCCCGGGCGGCAGATCCTCTTCGATCACTTGTACCAGCGCTGCGTGCTCCTGGGGCTGGAGCGCGAGCCCGATCCGGAGCCGCGCCATGCCGGTGCCGGCCCCCCAAGGGAGACGCGGACGGGACCTGCCGAGCCCGCGGTCTCCGGGGAGACCTTCCGCTCGGGAGTCGAGCGGGTCCGGGAGGATATCCGGGCCGGGGAGGCCATCCAGGCGGTGCTCTCCTGCCGCTTCCGGGCGGAATTCGAGGGCGACCCGTTTCTGGTCTACCGCAGGCTGCGCCAGACCAATCCCTCTCCGTACATGTTCTACGTCAACCTCCCGGAGCTCACCCTCATCGGCTCCTCCCCAGAGGTCCTGGTCCGCTGCACGGACGGGGTTCTGGAGGGCCGGCCCATCGCCGGCACCCGTCCGCGCGGAGCAAGCGCGGACGAGGATCGGACCCTGGCCGAGGAGCTGTGCCAGGATCCCAAGGAGCGCGCGGAGCACGTCATGCTGGTGGACCTGGGCCGGAACGACCTGGGCCGGATCGCGGAGCCGGGCAGCGTGAGCCTGGAGGGGTTCATGCAGGTGGAGCGCTTCTCCCACGTGATGCATCTCACCTCCTACCTTCGGGCCCGGGCCAGCCGGGATCTGGACGCCCTGGATGTCCTTCGGGCCACTTTTCCCGCGGGCACCGTCTCCGGGGCCCCCAAGATCCGGGCCATGGAGATGATCCACGACATCGAGCCCTTGCCGCGGGGCCCCTATTCCGGGGCCGTGGGCTGGATCGGCCTGGACGGCGGTCGCCTGAACCTGGATACCGGGATCGCCATCCGGACCATGTGGCTCAGGGATGGAACCATGACCTGGCAGGCCGGAGCGGGCGTGGTCAGCGATTCGGATCCGGAATCGGAGTGGCAGGAGTGCTGGAACAAGGCCAAGGTGCTCCTGCGCAGCCTCAACCAGAACGGAGGTGGCGATGTTTTTGCTCATCGATAACTACGACTCCTTCACCTATAACTTGGTCCAGGTCCTGGCGGAGGCCGGAACCCTGCCCAGGGTCCTGCACAAGGACGACGAAACGCTTTTGGATCAGGATCTTTTTCGGGAGCTTTCAGGGGTGCTCATCTCCCCCGGGCCGGGCGGTCCGGAGAAGAGCGGCCTGTGCCGGGATTTCCTCTCCCGGCTCCCCTCGGAGATCCCCGTGCTCGGGGTGTGCCTGGGGCAGCAGATCTTGGGGCACATGGCCGGCTGGTCCGTCATCCGAGCGGAGCGGATCATGCACGGCAAGACTTCAAGCATCCGCCACAACGGGGACGAGCTCTTCAATGGCCTGAGCGAGCCCTTCACCGCCACGCGCTACCATTCCCTGCTGCTCGATCCCGCACAGGACAGGGAAAAGCTGCCGGAAATCACCGCCTGGACCGAGGAGGGCGAGATCATGGGGATCCGCTACACGGATCGCCCCTGGATGGGGGTGCAGTTCCACCCCGAATCCGTGCTCAGCGAGGAAGGGCCCCGGTTGCTGGGGAACTTCCTCCGGATCGTGCAATCCCGCAATCAGCAAAGGAGGCTGTGATGGACCCGCGCAATATTCTGGAGGATCTGGCCCGGGGACGTGACCTGGGACAGGATGCGGCCCGATCCGGATTCGAGGCTCTCTTTTCCGGCGAGCTCTCCCCGGCCCAGTCCGGGGCCATGCTTCTGGGCCTGCGGGCCAAGGGGGCCACGGCAACGGAGCTCGCGGCGGCGGTACAGGCCGCTCTGCGGCACGCGCATCTGGTGCGGGCCGGAGACGGGCCCTGTATCGACACTTGCGGCACCGGAGGGGACGGGAGGCACAGCTTCAACTGCTCCACCGCGGTGGCCGTGTTTTTGGCGGACATGGGCTACAGCGTGGTCAAGCACGGCAATCGGGCCGTGTCCAGCAGCTGCGGCAGCGCGGACGTGGTGGAGACCCTGGGCCTGCCCTTCACCCGGGACCAGAAGGAAGTCGCGGCCAGCCTGGGCAGGCACAACTTCGCCTTTCTCTACGCCCCGTCCTACCACCCCGCCTTCGCCGAGGTGGCCCCCATCCGCAAGGAGCTGGGCATCCCCACCCTGTTCAATCTCATGGGCCCCCTGCTCAATCCGGCCCGGCCCACGCACCAGCTCCTCGGCGTGGGCAGCCCGGAGTTCCTGGAGCTCATGGCCCATACCCTCTCCATGAACGGGGTGCGGCACGCGGCGGTGGTCCACGGCGCCGGGGGGTTCGACGAGCTGACTCCCTGCGGCCCAAACGACGTGATGCTGGTCCGCGACGGCGAGTGCCAGCCGCTGCGCCTGGATCCGGCTGAGCTGGGGCTCGGGCGCTGCCGGCCCGAAGACCTGGCTTGCCGGGACAAGAAGGAGGCCCTGGAGCTCATGGGCCACGTCCTGCGGGGTCGTGCCCCGGAGGCGGTCCGGGACATGCTGGCCCTCAACCTGGGCATGGCCCTGTCCCTGCTGGACGGCGCGGAGCTCTCCGAGTCCGTGCGCCGGGCCGGGCGCAAGGTAGAGATGGGGCTCACCGAGGGGGCGATCCATGCTGCATGAGCTGGTTAGGGCCAAAAACGCGGAAATTGAGCGGCTGCAACGCTTGCGGGAGGAAAATCGACTGCCGGAGCCTGCCGCGGAACGGGCCCCGGGACTGGCCCGGGCCATCGAGAGACGTCCGGGAACGGCGGTTATCGCGGAGTACAAGCGCGCCTCGCCCAGCAGAGGTATCATCCGGGAGGACCTCGGCCCGGAGGAGACGGGCGAGCTCTTTGTTCGGGCCGGGGCCACGTCCATCTCCGTTCTCACCGAAGAGAGCCGATTCCGAGGGGAGACGGGCTTTCTCTCGCGGATGCTGGGGACCGGGCTTCCCCTGCTGCGCAAGGATTTCATCGTGGATCCGCTGCAGGTCCGGCACACCGCCTCGACCCCGGCCTCCGCGGTGCTGGTGATCGCCGCGGTCTTCCGCGACAGGCCCGAGCAGATGGCGGCCATCTGCCGCTGTGCCCGGGAGCTGGGCCTGGAGCCGGTGGCAGAGATCACCCGGGAGGCGGAGCTGGATGCGGTCAGAGGGGCCGGTGCACGACTCATCCAGGTCAACAACCGGGATCTTTCCACCCTGCGGGTGGATCGGGAGGCCAGCCGCCGGCTCATTCGGGAGAGGGATTCGGAGGAGCTGTGGGTCAGCGCCAGCGGGATCGTCTCTTCGGAGGACGCGGCTGAGGTCCGGGATCTTGGGTACGATGCCTGCCTGGTGGGGACCTCGATCATGGAGAGTCCGGACCCGGCGGGATTTCTGGCCGGGCTGGTCCGGGCGGGAACCGGCGAAGGAGGCGCGTGATGCGGATCAAGGTCTGCGGATTGACCCGACAGGAGGACGTCAATGCCTGCCGCGAACTGGGAGCGCACTGGGCCGGGTTCATCTTCCATCCGGACAGCCGGCGCTCTATTCCCCCGGAGCGGGCTGCGGCCCTGGAAACAGGGAATCTGCTGCGCGTAGGGGTCTTCGTCCGCCAGGAGCCGGAGGAGGTGCTGGCTGTGGCGCGCGAATGCCGTCTGGATCTATTGCAGCTGCACGGAGACCAGGATCCGGACTTCTGCCGCCGCGTGGGTCCGGAGCGGGTGATCAAGGTGCTCTGGCCCCAGCGCTGCGCATCAAGGGAGGATCTGCAGCGCGAGCTGGATCGCTACGCCCCTTGCTGCGTCTGGTTCCTCCTGGATGCGGGCAAAAGCGGTGGCGGCCACGGCGTCCGCATCCAGGCCCCCTGGCTGAACAACGGCCTCCGCTTCCAGCGGCCCTGGATTCTGGCTGGAGGTCTGGGTCCGGAGAGCGTCGGGGCGGGCCTGACCCTGCTTCC
>CAYFSD010000004.1:7938-18433 GCA_964345705.1 uncultured Desulfohalobiaceae bacterium | reverse complement strand
ACGCCGGGTTTCATCATGGCATCTGAGCTTTGTTCCTGAGGCTGTAGGCTGCTATCGGCTGGAATCAAGCAGCGGATACATAGTCTGACATCAAGCTGTGTCCGTAAAAGCAAAGGTGGAGCCGATAAGTTGTTGCCAATCCCTACAGGTAAGGCCGGGGATAAAACCCGGCGTAGTCTCCACCCGCCTTCGCCTCGCATTTTCATGCTTGGTTGTGCCCGGGTCGACCCGGGAATGAGGGGTGAATCAACTCAGCTCTAGCTCTGAGCGGTGTCTCCGCCCGCCCGCACCTCCTCGCCCAGGCCGATCTCCTCGTCCGTGAGATAGCAGGCGGGGTCCGGGGCCCACATATCCCCATAATAGGCCTCGGCCCGGGCCCGGAAGTTGCCGGCGCAGACGTCCAGAAAACGGCATGCGGCGCAGCGGCCGTAGACGTGCCGCTTCTTCTCCTTGAGCTTTCGCAGCAGCTCGATGGAGTCGTCCACCCAGATGCTGGAGAAGGGGCGCTCCTGGACATTGCCCAGGACGTGCTCCCGCCAGAACTGATCCGGGTGCACCCGCCCGTCCCAGGAAATGCAGCCGATTCCCCGTCCGGAATTGTTCCCCTCGTTGTATTGCAGGAGCTGCCAGACCTTTGCCGCTCTCTCGGGGTTTTCCCGGAGCAGCCGGAGATAGATGTAGGGCCCGTCCGCATGGTTGTCCACGGTGAGGACCTCTTTGGGGAGTCCCTGCTGATGCAGCTCCCAGGTCCGGTCCACGATCCGGTCCACAACCTCCCGGGTCTGGGCGTGATCCAGGTCCTGCTTGATCATGTCCGAGGCGCGGCCGGAATAGACCAGATGATAGAAGCAGACCCTGGGGATTTCGCGCTCGCGCAGGATGTCGAACACCGCCGGCACCTCGGAGGCGTTGGCTCGGCTCACGGTCATGCGCAGGCCCACTTTGAGGCCTTCCTGCTGGCAGTGGTCCACCCCCTGCATGGCCCGGTCGAAGGCCCCGTCCATCTGGCGGAAGCGATCGTGGACCGCGCGCGTCCCGTCCAGGGAGATCCCCACGTAGGACAGGCCGATGGAGCGAAGCTCGCGGGCCTTTTCCCGGGTGATCATGGTCCCGTTGGTGGAGATCACGGCGCGCATGCCCTGCTCCACGGCATAGGAGGCGAGCTCACTCAGATCGGCCCGCATGAGGGGCTCGCCCCCGGAGAGGAGCAGAACCGGGGATCCGAAATCCGCCAGGTCGCGAATGACCTCCTTCGCCTTCGCGGTCCCGATCTCCTCCTCGCTGCTCGCGGTGGCCCGGGCGTAGCAATGGACGCAGCGCAGATTGCAGCGGCGGGTCACGTTCCAGACCACGACCGGCTTCTTGTCCTGGGAGAACTGCAAAAGATGCGACGGAAGATCCCGGGACCTGCGCTCATAGCGCAGGGCGTCCGAGGGCTCCACCGCGTTGCAGTAGAGTTTGGAGACACCGATCATATCGCTTTCCTTTTACGCCACGCTCGAGTTGGGCCGTGCGCGGAAGGAGGTCTTAGCCAGGGACTCTATCCAAAAGGAGGTCACTCTCTCCGGGAGTGAGCTACCGCCTGACCAAACACATTGTGATTGGAGGGAAACGTGTCCATATACAAGGAGCAAAAGTTTTTGAAACCGCAGTGTATTTGAATACATGAGGATTTCAAAATCTTGCAGCGACGCCGTAGATGGGTACGATTCCCTCCAATCCCGCGAGTTACTGGATCCTGTCCGTAGGGCAGGGAGCGGAGCGGATGCTCTTGAGGAGCTCCTGTCTGGAAACCTGAAGGCTCCTGTGCAGCTCCTGCTTCTTCTCGCGGGACAGGGTCTGGAAGGAGCGCTTGGCGAGCAGGTTGTCCAGTTGGTCCATCTCCTTGTGGATTGTGCTCACACGCTCCTGGAAATCGCCGTCCTGGATCCAGAGGCGTCCGGAGAGATCCGCCATCTGACGGATATCACCAACCATCCTCCGGAAATTGCCCGAGGAGAGCTTTCGGCGCTCCTCGATTCCGGCTTTCAGGGCGCGATACAGTTTACCGAGCCAAGCACGCATGATTCCTTCCCCACTCCATTGAGGCCTTTGCGGCGCGGGGCCGTCAGGCCAGGCCCGAGGCACCGCTCAAGAGAAGGACCAAGGCGAGCTGCACCAGGATAATGGGGAGCGCTGCCCTGGCCGAGCTGAGGCCGTGGACGAGCTTGAACCCGAAAAAGGTGCAGAGCAGTTGCCAGATGCCGCCCGCCCACATCCCGAAAACCGGAATCAGGGCCAGGACCATGGGCGCGGCGGAGTAGCAGACCACCCTGAAGGTGCCCTCGAACCCCGCCGAGCCGCCTCCCACGGCCAGCAGGAGGAGGTGGTACAGCCCGCTGCTCACAAAGAGGTTGACCAGCATGAACACGGGGAACACGAGCAGGAAGGTCAGGGAGCCCACTCCGGTGAGGCCCACGTGGAAGAGCCCCCCGGCCTCGCCCTGTCCCTGGGGCAGCAGCCCGCTCATGAGCCAGAAGACCAGGGCGAGCGCGGGGATCTCCATAATGAGCAGATAGAAGGCGGTTGGCTGCCCGAACCCTCCGTCCCCGGAAAAGCCGCGGAAAAAGTCCGTAGGGGAGAGCATCACCTGCTGCACGGTCTGGAAAAGACCGGGGAAGAAGCCCAGGGACTCGAGATTCTCCCAGGGCACATTGGACGCTCCCCTCCGGAAATCCTGCTCCCTGGCGTCTTGTCCCGAATCGGCCCCATCCTCTGAGGGCCCTCCCTCCATATCCTCCAGGCTGCGCCAGAGATCCTCCTCCTTGGAGGCGTCCCGGTATCCTTGGGCAAGGTCGCCTTCCGCTCCGGGCCCCTCCACCGATTCCTCGGAAACCGGCTCTTCCTGCTCCGCTTTCCTGTCCTCCTCCAGGAGGAATGTTTCCTCCTCCTTTCGGAGGCGGAACTTGTGCTGGCACTTGGGGCACGTGGCCAGCCGGGCCGTGGAAGGAATCCTGTCCTCGGGCATGTCGCGACTGAAACCGCAATTAGGGCACGTTATCCGCATAGGCGTCCTTTTCTGTCCGCGCTGGTGAGCGCCCGGAGCTGCTGCCTCCCGCGGCGACCGGCTGCGTATCCGTCCCGGCCTCCCTTGGTGCTGCCAACTCGGGGCCTCTCTTTCGGCGTGTGCTTATCGGTGTCCGGATGGCCCCTGATGCGAGGGATCCTATGGGAAAACACCTCCACGGCTCGCGCCGGATCCATCAGTCGATCTTCTCGAAGTATTCCTTCTCCGCGCCGCACCGGGGGCAGACCCACGTATCCGGCAGGTCCTCAAAGGGGGTCCCGGGCTCGATGCCCTGCTCGTAATCACCCTCCTGGGGATCGTAGATGTATCCGCAGGGGCATTCGTATCGATTCATGAGCGGCTCCTTTCCCTCCTTGCGGGAGGGGTGCTCCCTTCGCCCTCGGCGAGGACAGGGACACGATTTGAATACACCGAGGCATTCGCGGGGGTCAAGTCGTGCGAAGCCGCACGACTCCGGGCCACTGCTGAACGCCCGGCTAAACCTTTTCCACTTCCGGATTGCGCCCTCCGGGCACACCCAGCTCCTCCATCTTGGCCAGCTGATCCCAGCAGTTCACCCCGTGGACCTCATCCAGATGAGTGTATTCGATGTGCTCCAGCCCGACGGCGTCGATGGACAAGGGGGAGCCGGAAGCGAAGATGCCCACATCCTTGATGTACTTGTCTCCCTGGACCGGGGCGCAGTCGCAGACCGTGCTCACGTCGTTGGCGAAGTTGACGTAGCTCACCTTGCCCGGAGCGAAGGTGTCCACAACCCCCTTGGCCGCCACGGAGACGCCCTGGAGGATCCTGTCCCGCTTTTCCAGGGTGATGGCCCCCTCGGGGCAGGCGGAGCTGCAGATGGGACAGCGCATGCAGTAGGGGCTGTCGATCACCGCCACATCGCCCTCTAGCCTGGGGAGATCGAACCAGCAGGCCTCGACGCAGGCGCCGCAGCCCTGGCAGTAATCCTCATGCACCACGAGATCCAGGAGCCGGTGCTGCTCCAGCTTGGTCTTCTTGGTCACGCAGCCCATGCCCACGTTCTTGATCGCCCCGCCGAAGCCGGTCAGGGGGTGGCCCTTGAGGTGCGAAACCACGATCATGGCGTCCGCCTGATCCACCGCGCCGGCCACTTCCACGTCTTCGAGCAGCGGATCGGGGGAGGGACGGGGCACCCCGTTCTCGCTCATCAGGCCGTCGGCCACGATGAAGGGGGCGAAGCCGAAGCCGTTGGCCACGGCGGTCTCCATGTGGTCCACGGCGTTATTGCGCTTGAGGGGATAGTAGGTGGTCGTGTCCGTCAGGAAGGGCTTGCCGCCCAGGGAACGCACCCGGTCCACGATGTGCTTGAGAAAGAAGGGCCGCACGTAGTTGGGATTGCCCAGCTCTCCGGCGTGCAGCTTGATGGCCACCTTGTCCCCGGGGCTGACCACGTCGAAGGTGCCCGCGCTTTCGTACAGGGCCTTGCTCTTCTCCAGCATGTCTCCGTTCGTGTCCCAGGGCACAAAATAGACCTTCTCCCTATCCATAGGACCTCCTTGTTTTTGACCTGAATCCGAGGCTCAGCTAGATTACACCACAGGATGGCGCGGACCGGCAATCCGCCGCTCCCGGGGCTATCCCGCGCCGAAAGCCCCCGCCGCTTTTGCGGACACCACGAGTGTAGCAATGGAGCAAAAAAATAGGAAGGAGGTTCGGGGATGTCAAACACCGCCGAGCCCGGACACCTGTACATCGGCACCAGCGGCTGGAACTATCGCGACTGGAAGGACGACTTCTACCAGGGGATCCCCCAGAAGCGCTGGCTGCAGCACTATGCCTCGCGGCTGGACAGCGTGGAGGTGAACGCCACCTTCTACCGCCAGCTCAAGGAGGATACCTATCGCAAATGGCTCGGCGAAACCCCGGAATCCTTTGCCTTCGCCATCAAGGGGACCCGCTACGTGACCCACGTCAAGCGCCTCAAGAATCCAGAGGATTCCATCCTCAAGCAACGGGACAATGTCGCGCCCCTCGGCCCCAAGCTCTGCGCCGTGATCTGGCAGCTGCCGGCTACCCTGCAGAAGGATCTCGACAGATTGAGGGACTTCGCGGAATCCCTGTCCCGGAACTGGCCCCACGCGCCGCATACCGTGGAATTCCGCCACGAGTCCTGGCTCGACGAGGAGGTGGCGGCCGTCCTGGAGGAACACGGCCTGGCCAACTGCCTCTCCGACGCCCCGGACTGGCCCATGTGGGACCGCGTCCTCTCCGGCATGGCCTATGTCCGGCTCCACGGGCACACGGAGCTCTATCGCTCGGAGTATTCCGAACAGGACCTGGCCCAGTGGGCGGAGAGGATCCGGGGCTGGCTGGAGCAGGGGAACGCGGTGCATGTGTACTTCGACAACACCGACGGAAATCACGCCCCTCATAACGCGCAGAGGCTGCGCGAGATGCTGGCCTGAAAATCGCGGCCCGCTGTTGACAGCCTGAGACAGCGGCCCTAGGCTGACTTTCTTTCGGAAAGGGCCTTCGCCGGCACGTTCGACCCCGGAAGTTCCGGAGCGTCGCACAGGGAAGGACACGGTATTTCCGGTCAGAGCAACCGCACGCGGAGACGGCCATGGCTGCCAAGATCTACCTGGGCCTCGCAGGCAATCCCAACTCCGGCAAGACCACCCTGTTCAACGCCCTGACCGGCTCCCGCCAACAGGTGGGCAATTATCCCGGCATCACCGTGGACAAGCGGGAGGGCTTCGTCACCACCTCGGGCCGGCTTCTGCACATCGTGGACCTGCCCGGCACCTACTCCCTGACCGCCTACTCCCAGGAAGAGCTCGTGGCCAGAAACTTCCTGGTGGAGGAAAATCCCGCCCTGGTGATCAACGTGGTGAACGCCACCAACCTGGAGCGCAACCTTTACCTCACCGTCCAGTTCCTGGAGCTGGGCATTCCCATGGTGCTGGCCCTGAACATGATGGACGAGGCGGAAAAGAGCGGGATGCGTCTGGACCCGGAAAGGCTGGCCACCTTCCTGGGCACGCCGGTGGTGGGCATCGTGGCCCGGAGCGGCCGCGGCAAGCAGGAGCTGCTGGACACGGTGGTGGCCGAGGTGGAGGAGCGCTCCCAGACCCCGTGGCGGCCGCTGGAGATCTCCTACGGACCGGATCTGGACCCGGTGATTCGTGGAATGGAGGACCTGATCCGGGAAAGGGAGTTCCTCACCGGGCGCTACCCCCCTCGCTGGATCTCGCTCAAGTTCCTGGAAGAGGACGAGGAGGTGATCCGGCGCGGGCACGAGGCGGACCCGGACACCGCAAGGGAGCTGGAACGGCGCTGCCGCGAGGTCGCGGAGCACTGCGAGCGGACCCTGAACACCCACCCGGAAGCCATTATCGCGGACTACCGCTACGGCTTCATCAACTCCCTGCTCAAGCAGGGGGTGGTGGAGCGCTCCCGGGCCATCAACCGGGTCAGCTTCTCGGACAGGATGGACCGCGTCCTGACCCACAAGCTCCTGGGCCCCCTGGTCATGCTCACCGTGCTCTACGGCATGTTCCAGATCACCTTCGGCCTGGGCGAGCTCCCCCTGCAGGGGCTGATCCATTTCTTCGACTGGCTGGGGGAGACATTCAAGGCCCTCCTGCCCCGGAGCATGCTGCGCTCCCTTCTGGTCTCCGGGATCATCGATGGGGTGGGGGGCGTGCTCAGCTTCGTCCCCCTGATCATGATCATGTTCTTCTGTCTCTCCTTTCTGGAGGACTCCGGGTACATGGCCCGCATCGCCTATATGCTGGACCGGCTGCTGCGGGGCTTCGGCCTGCACGGCTGCTCGGTGATGCCCTTCATCATGTCCGGAGGCATCCCCGGAGGCTGCGCCGTTCCGGGGCTCATGGCCACCCGCTCCCTGCGCAGCCCCAAGGAGAAGCTGGCCACCCTGCTCACCGCCCCCTTCTTCACCTGCGGGGCCAAGGTGCCGGTCTTTCTCCTGCTCGCCGGGGCCTTCTTCCCCGAGTCCCCGGCCCAGGTCCTCTTCTGGCTCACCCTGGCGGCCTGGGTCGCGGCGCTTCTGGTGGCCAGGCTCCTCCGTTCCACCATCATCCGCGGGGAATCCACTCCCTTCGTCATGGAGCTGCCCCCGTACCGCCTGCCCACGCTGCAGGGCCTTTTCATCCACACCTGGGAAAAGGCCTGGCAGTACATCCGCAAGGCGGGCACCCTCATCCTGGCGGTGTCCATCCTGATCTGGGCGGCCATGAGCTTTCCCGCCCCTCCCGAGGCGAGCACGCAGGAGGCGCGGAGCAGGATCCAGGGCGTGCAGACCGAGCTGCAACGGACCGAGGCGCCCGAGCGCCGCGCCGCGCTTGAGCGGGAGCTGGAACAGGCCCGCAACGAGCAGGAAAGGATCAGGCTCCGCCATTCCCTGGCCGGCAGGCTGGGACGCAGCCTGGAGCCCGTCTCGCAGTGGGCCGGGTTCGAGTGGAAGACGAACATCTCCCTCATTGGCGGAGTGGCGGCCAAGGAGGTCATTATCTCCACCCTGGGCACGGCTTATTCCATGGCCGAGGCGGAGGGGGGACAGGGCGGCTCCCTCACCGAAAGGCTGGCCCGGGATCCGTCCTGGAACCGAGCCACGGGGCTCAGCCTCATGGTCTTCGTCCTGATCTACTCCCCCTGCTTTGTCAGCGTGATCACCATCGTCCGGGAGTCCTCCTGGAAGTGGGGGGTCTTCAGCGTGGTGTTCAACACCCTGCTCGCCTTCGCCCTCTCCGTGCTCATCTACCAGACCGGGACCATGCTCCTGTGATTCCGGAGCAAACGCCAGGCCGCCGCGCACCGGGATCGATCCGGCGTCATTAGCAAGAGGATGGGGGCAATACACCCCGAGAGCTGGCGTCAACCCTCCTTTTGCAGCTCATCCGGTCTCCCGGAGAGCGGCGGCCTGCTGCAGCCCGATGCCGAGCACGATGAGCATCAGGCCGACAATGGTGGATCCGAGGATGGCCTCCCCGACCAGATAGTGGATGAAAACCAGGGAGAGAAAAGGGGAGAGATAGATGAAGATCCCGATCCGCGCGGCGGATTGGGTCTTTTTCATGGCCAGGCTCCACATGAAGAAGGGAATGCTCATCTCAAAGAGCCCGATGTAGGCGGCTCCGCTCCATCCTGGGAGATTCCAGTCCGGCAACCCGCTCCAGAAGGGCACCAGCACGGCCAGGAACAGGGTCCCGAAGAAGAAGCTGAGCAGCAGGCGGCATCCCGCATCCAGGCTGTCCCGCGTGTTCAGGATCCAGTACAGGGCCCAGATCACGGTGCTGCCCAGGGCCAGGGCCACGCCCAGGGGCTCGGAGAAGCTCAGGGCCGTCAGCTCGCCCCGGGTGGAGATGACGTAGACCCCCAAGTAACTGACGGCCAGGGCCAGGCAGTCCGCCCGGGTCAAGCGGTGGCCCAGGAGGGGAACGGAGAGCAGGGACAGGGTGATGGCCCAGGTATAGTTCAGGGGCTGGGCCTCTTGGGCGGGCAGGAGGTCGTACGCGGTGAAAAGCACCAGATAGTAGGCGAAGGGATTGAGGAAGCCGAGCAACGCGGAGCGCGCCAGATCCCGTCGGCTCAGGCGAAGAAGGAGCCTCAGCTTGCCCTGGACGGCGAGCAGCAGGGCCAGGGCGGCGACGGAGACGATCCCGGAGAGGAACAGGAGCTGGGAAACGGGGAGATAGCGAAGGGACAGCTTGAACGCCGTGGCCACCGTGGACCACAGGCTCACCGTGGCCAGGGCGAGGACAACGGCCTGGGACTGCTGGCGCATGCGTCGCTCCTTGTGGGTTCCGGGTTCACGGTTCCCCGTTCACGGTTTAAGGTTTTGGTGACTGAATCCCGGAGATGCAGCGCTGACGCGGCATGCCTGCATTGTGGTGAATGGGGAGGAATGATTTGTTAATGCCCGCTCTGTTCCGCCCCATCGCCCTCTCGCTCCGTCGCCCATAGCCAGAACCCGAAACCGTGAACCGTGAACCGTGAACCGTGAACCGTGAACCGTGAACCGTGAACCGTGAACCGAACCTAGCCCAATCGCTTTACAAGGACAAGGTTTCATTCTATGGCTTGCCCAAGGACCCGTCCAAAGCGCGGCTGTGACCGTCTCCCGCCGAAAGGACCAAGGAGGTTCCCATGCCGCTTTTCACTTCTCGAGGTCGTCTGCTCATCCCTGTGCTCCTCCTCTGCCTGATGCTTGCGGCAAGCCTGGGCCCGGCGCAGGCGAAGACCGTGTGGAGGGCGCAGTCCTCCTATCCCGCCGGTCTGCCGCAGCTCTACACCCCCGCGGAACGGTTCGCCGAGCTGGTGGAGCAGCTCACCGACGGGGAGCTGGTGATCAACATGCAGCCTGGCGGGGCCGTGGTCCCTCCCAAGCAGGTTTTCAGCGCGGTGGACAAGGGGGTTCTGGATCTGGGCTGCACCTGGGCCGGATGGTGGATGGGCAAGTTCCCCTCCGCCGCTCTTTTCGCCAATTCCCGGCCCAACGGCATGCAGATGCGGGAGATGCTGGCCTGGATCTACCACGGGGGCGGCCTGGAGCTCTGGAACGAGCTCTATGCGGACCATGACCTCGTGGTCCTTCCCCCCTACGGCATGCTCGGATCGGAGAACTTCTGCTGGAGCCGGAAGCCCATCGAGAGCCTGAAGGACTTTCAGGGGCTCAAGTTCCGCACCGTGGGCATATGGGGACGCATCATGGAGGACCTGGGCGCCCGGGTGGTCCAGCTCCCCGGAGGGGAGGTCTACCCTTCCCTGGAACGGGGCGTGATCGACGCCACGGAATTCGGCACCCCCGGAATCGACCGCGAGCTGGGCTTCGAGGAGATCTGCTCCTATCTATTGGTCCCCGGGATCCACGAGCCCTGCACCCCTCTGGAGACCCTGGTCAACAAGGACTCCTGGAACAGCCTCTCTCCGAAAATCCGGGCCAAGGTGAAGCTCGCGGCCAAGATCTCCTGCTTCGAGGCGATCAACCGAGCCATGGTCCAGGACGCGGAGGCCATGAACCACTTCCTGGAGAGCGACGATGTCTCGGTCTCCCGCATCACCCCGGCCATGATCCAGCGGATCAAGGAGCTGGGCCGGGCCAAGCTGGACGAGATGGCCTCCGAGGACGAGATGTTCGCCCGGGTGCTTAAGTCGCAGCGGGATTTCCGCAAAAAGGTCGAGCCCTACGCCGCGCTCATCCGCCTGCCCTATCCCTATGCGGACGAGGGAGGGATGAGGGATGAGTGATGAGTTATCAGTTATCGGTGACCGGTCATCGGTCATGCGGGATGCGAAATGCGAACCAATTATGTGTGACTGGTGAGGATCAGACGTCGGAGCTCGAAGCCCTGATGCAGATTGCTTAAGGACAAGATGATCCACGATCTGGGAGTGGTTGCTTGGTAAGGCTGAACGGGGAACCTGTGAGTCGGTGTGTCAGTG
>CAYFSD010000004.1:0-7838 GCA_964345705.1 uncultured Desulfohalobiaceae bacterium | reverse complement strand
GTGTACGACACCGGCGCCCGCTACCTGTTCAACGCCCCCACCATCTGGTCCTACGACATCTCCTCTATGCTCTACGGCACCCTGTTCATGCTGGGTGCGGCCTGGACCCTGCAGCGGGAGGAGCACGTCCGGATCGACCTGGTCGCGGACAGGCTTCCCCCTCGGGGCAGGGCGGCGGTGGATGTGGCGGGATATGTCCTCTTCTTCTTCCCCGCAGTGGGGGCCCTCACGGCCTACGGGGCCTCCTTCGCCCTCGACTCCTGGATGATCCTGGAGCGCAGCGGCCAGAGCATGTGGCAGCCCCCCATCTACATCTTCAAGAGCGTGCTGCCCCTGGCCGCGCTGCTTTTGCTGCTCCAGGGCCTGTCCCGCTTCTGCCGCAGCCTGCGCGCCCTGGGCAAGGGGGGCGCCGCATGAGCCTCGGCCCGGAGATCCTGCTCGCCCTGCTCTTCGGCAGCCTTCTCGCCGGGCTCGCCGCGGGCTATCCCGTGCCCTTCGTCATGCTGGGCAGCTCCATGCTGGCCGGCCTGCTCGCCGTGGGCCCGGTCTTTTTCCACATGATGGTCCTGCGCGTCTTTGAGACCATGTCCAGCTACACCCTGATCGCCATCGTGCTCTTCGTCTTCATGGGCATCATGCTGGAGAAATCCGGGGCTGCGGAGCGGCTGTTCACCTCCCTGCACATCCTGCTGGGCTGGGTGCGGGGCGGCCTGGCCCTGGCGGTGGTGGCGGCCTGCACGGTCATGGCCGCGGCCACGGGCATCATGGGGGCCTCGGTCATCATCATGGGCCTCGTGGCCCTGCCCCGCATGCTGGAGCGGGGCTACGACCCGGCCCTCAGCTCGGGGACCATCTGCGCCGGGGGAACCCTGGGCATCCTGCTTCCCCCGAGCATCATGCTCATCGTGTACGGGCCCATGGCCGGGGTCTCCGTGGGCAAGCTCTTCCTGGCCGCCGTGGGCCCGGGGCTCCTCCTCGCCCTGCTCTACGCCCTGTATATCCTCCTCCTGTCCCGCCTGCGGCCGGAAAAATGTCCCGTCGCCTCTCGAGGAGAACGGAACCTGCCCATGCCGCGAAAGATAGGGATGGTGGCCGCCTCCCTCCTTCCCACCCTCCTCCTTGTCCTGGCCGTATTGGGCAGCATCTTCCTCGGCGTGGCCTCGCCCACGGAGGCGGCAGCGGTGGGTGCCTTCTTCAGCGTGGTCCTGACCTGGGCCTACGGCAATCTGAGCCTGTCCGCGCTCAGGGAGGCCTTCGAGCGCACCACCCGCGTCTCGAGCATGGTCCTCCTCCTCGTGGCCGCGGCCTTCGTCTTCACCGGGGCCTTCATGATGATCGGCGGCGGGACGTTGATCAAACAGGCCCTGCTGGATCTGCCCCTGGGCACCTCCGGGGTGGTCCTGTTCATGACCCTGGCCTTCTTCCTCTTCGGGCTGTTCATGGAGTGGGTGGGCATCGTCCCCATCCTGGTGCCCATCTTCACCCCTGTCGTGGATCAGCTCGGGGTGGACCCCCTCTGGGCGGCCATGCTCTTCTGCGTGGCCATGCAGACCTCCTTTCTCACGCCCCCCATGGCCCCGGCCCTGTTCTACCTGAAAGGGGTGGCCCCTCCGGGAGTGCGCTTCGGGGAACACATCACCAAAGGGGTGATCCCCTTCATCGGCATCCAGCTCCTGGGCGTGGCCCTGATCGCGCTCTTTCCCCAGCTGGTCCTCTGGCTGCCCCGGACGGCCCTGGGATAGCAGGCCTTGGCGGTTCGACGGACCGGATTCACTCCGTAGCGATCTGCCCCCGGAACCCCTCCCAGGAGGAAACATCCAGCTCCCGGCACAACTCCTCCATCCGGGACACCACGGAGAAGGCGCACTCGGGGTCGGTGAAGCTGGCCGAGCCGATCTGCACCGCATGGGCGCCCACGAGGATGAATTCCAGGGCGTCCTCCGCCGAGGTGATGCCGCCCACCCCGACGACCGGAATATTCACTGTCTGGCACACACGATACACGGCCTGCAAAGCCACGGGCTTGATCGCGGGCCCGGACAGGCCGCCGAAAACATTACCCAGAACGGGACGTCTGCTGCGAATGTCCACAGCCATTCCGGACAGGGTGTTGATCAGGGAGATCGCGTCCGCTCCGGCGTCCTCCACCGCCCTGGCCACTTCGGTCACGTCCGTCACATTGGGGGTGAGCTTCACCATCACCGGCTTGTCCCCGGCCCGATCCCGGACAGCGGCGCAGGCTCGGGCGGCCGCCTGGGGATCCTGGCCGAAGCTGGTCCCCCCGGCCCGGACATTGGGACAGGAGATGTTCACCTCCAGCGCGGCGATCCCCTCCTCGCCGGCCAGATAGCCGGCCAGCTCGGCGAACTCCTCGTAGTCCCCGGCGTAGATATTGGCCACAATCGGGGTCTCGTTCCAGGGCAGCCGAGGCAGCATCTCCCGCACAAAGCGGCCGGCACCCATGTTCTGCAGCCCGATGGAATTGAGCATCCCGCAGGGGGTCTCCGCGATGCGTCGTCCCGGATTTCCCACCCTTTCCTCCAGGGAGAGGCCCTTGACCACGATCCCGCCCAGCCGGCGCAAGTCGCCGAACACGGAGTATTCCGCTCCGTACCCGAACGTCCCCGACGCGGTCAGAACCGGGTTCTTCAGCTTCAGCCCGCCCAGATGAACCGCTTGTTCCATATTGCCCTGTTCTTATCCACTTCAAGTTTGAACCGCCAAGGCCCTGCAAAGCAGGATTTCATCGGGGCGTCTTGGCGGTTTACTGTCGCTACGACTCCTCGTCCAGGGCCAGCTGCTCCACCGGAAAGACCGGCCCGTCCGTGCAGGCCTGATACATCTCTCCACCGGCCCCGCGAATGCTGCAGGCCAGACAAACACCGTGTCCGCAGGCCATGGGCGTTTCCACGCTCACCTGGGTCCGGGCGCCGTTCTCCCTGGAGAGCCTGCTGATCATCTGCAGAAAGGGCCTGGGGCCGCAGGCCAGGATCCGGCCGTCGAAGGCATAGCCCTGGATCTTGACCCGAATCGCCTTCTCCAGCCTAGCCAGATCCTTGCGCGTGCGGTCCTGGAGATTCCAGGTCAGCACCCGCTTGGAGAGCTCTGGCACGGGGTAGCTGGAGAGATCCCGTCTGTGCCCGAAGATGAGCTCCAGGTTCTCCGGCTTGGGATGATGCCGGATCAATCCGATGAAGGGGGCGATGCCCATACCTCCCGCCAGCAGGAGCGTGGGGATCTCCGGATCGTAGTCAAATCCATGGCCCAGCGGTCCCCAGACGCGGACATGGTCCCCGGGCCTGAGCTGAGTCATCTTCCGCGTCCCCTTGCCCACGACCTGCCAGTAGAGGGTCAGGGCGTGCTCGTTCAGATCGGCAATGGACAGGGGGCGGGCCAAGAAAGGATCCGCGGTCCACGTCTGCGGCCGGAACATGATGAATTGGCCAGGGGTCCAGGACCAGTTGGGCGGGCTCAGCCGCAGCCAATAGAACTCGCTGCCGTCCAGGCTTACGAGCTCCTGAACCCTGAGATCGTGATAGATGGTGACGGGGTGGTCTTGTTTGTTCATATCTGCTTTCATTTCTCCGCGTGCCCTCGGTCAAGCTTATTTCTCAAACCGCCAAGGCCCTGCACCCACTTTCCCGAAATGGGGGTAGGGTCTTGGCGGTTGAAGAAGGGTCCGTCTCGACGCGAAGGGCCCTGCATTTATGTCGGGAAAGTGGGTGCAGGGTCCTTCGCGGTTTTCTCTTCTTATTCTGCTAGTCCCCGGACGACTCGCCGGATGCGGCGGAGTGATCACGGAGGAGCCTATCCGCAAGCAGGCGGCCCTGCTCCCCTCCGCCGGCCATCCGGGCCAGCTCCTGCTCCACTTCCTCCCCGGACAGGGAGCGACAGCGAGTAGAAGTCTGGTCCCGCTCCACCTCCTTGAAGACCAGGAAGTGCCTATCGGCCAGACAGGCGAGCTGGGGCCAGTGCGAGATGAGGACGACCTGCTGCCTCCCGGCCAGCTCCCCGATCTTCTGTCCCACCTGGGACAGAGTGACGCCGCCAATCCCGGCGTCCACCTCGTCGAAGAGCAGGGTCGGGGCCTGGTCCTGGGCAAAGAGCCCGACCAGGGCCAGCAGGAAGCGGGAAAGCTCGCCCCCGGAGGCGATCCGGTCCAGTGGCTGGGGGGGATGGCCCGGGTTGGGCATCCACATCAGCCGGGCCCGGTTCTCGGTCACCTGCTCCGAGAGCTGCACAGGATTGAACTCAAAGGTGACCTCCATTCCCTGGGGAAACCCCAGATCCCGCAGCTCGTCGCGCAGGCTTGCGGCAATCTCCTCCGCCGCCTCCTCGCGGGCCTGGTTGATCCGCTGCACCACCTCGCCCAGCCGTTCCTCCAGCTCCTGCTCGCGCCGGGCGAGCTGCTGCAGCTCCAGGTTGCAGCCGTCCAGGAAATCCAGATTTTCCCGGATCTCGGACCGAAGCCCGGCGATTTCCTCCAGGGAACGATTCAGCTTGCGCTTGAGCCGGCCGAGCTCCCACATTCTGGACTCGATCCGCTCCAGCTCCTGCTCCGTATCCACTGGGGGCGGCCGATCCTTGAGCTTGACCGCGAGCTCCTGCAGCTCGTAGCGCATTTCTTCCAGGCGGGCGGCCTCCTCGGAAAAGTCGGAGTCATGGTCCGCAAGGCCGGCGATCTCGGAGTGCAGCTGGGACACGCGGTCCAGGACTCGGCAGTCCTGTCCCTCCAGCAGCTCCAGGGAACGCTGCACCCCTTCGGAGCTTCTGGCCTGTTCCCGGAGCTCACGCTTTTTCTCCTCCAGCTCCTCCTCCTCCCCGGGCTGGGGATCCACCCTGGCGATCTCCTGCTCCTGGTACTCCAGGAATTCCCGCCGCTCCTCCAGCTCCCTGGCCCGTTCCGTGAGCTCCTTGTGCCGGGCACGGCACTGGCGCAGCTTGTCCGCGAGATCGTCGCGCTCGGCGAGCAGCTCATGGGGAACACGGGTATCCAGGATCCTGGTGTGATAGGCCTGGGACAGCAGACGCTGCTGGCCGTGCTGGCTGGTGTGCATCAAGAGCCTGGGCCGGAGCTCGCGCACCTTGTCCCGGGAGCTCAAGCTGTCGTTCACGTAGATGCGCGAACGTCCCTTGTCCCGGAGGAATTCCCGCTTGATCACGTAGTCCCCCTCCGGGAGGCTGAACAGGGCCTCGACCCGGGACCTGTCCTCTCCGGGGCGGATGCTGTCCGGGGGCATCTTCTCCCCCAGGACGAAATCCAGGGCCCGAAGAATAAAGGACTTGCCGGCACCGGTCTCTCCGGTGAGCACATTCAACCCGGAGGAGAACTCCAGCTCGAGATCCTCGATGAGGGCCAGATTCTGAATCCGCAGCAATTCCAGCATAAACGCCTTTATTCTACCTCAAGTCCGCCTCCCGAGTCCATATACCGCTTTTGCCGGCGTACTGCAAACGCTTTGCTCTTGCCGGGCTGACGATGCGAGGAGCAAGACCCTTCCAAGGCTTGACAGGAAACTCCGAAATGGATATACAAGGAGGTGCGCAAGGGGCTGTAGCTCAGTTGGGAGAGCGCCTGAATGGCATTCAGGAGGTCAGGGGTTCGAGCCCCCTCAGCTCCACCATGAAATCAGGGGGTTAGGTATAATCCTAGCCCCCTTTTTGTCCTCCCCCTTCCAGAGTTTTCCCTAAAAGCCATTTTCGGCTCTAGGCTCGATTCCTTCCGTCAGATATCTTTCAAAACTCGCCTGCACTCAGGACAGCCCCTTGTTACGCCGAACATTGAGGGCCTTCCATTTAAGAAGGGGCTGATTTTCAATACTCTGCTGAAGTGCCTTATCTGCGGTCAGAAGTGACGCATCAATTTCCCCTCGCTCAAGCAACAGATCCAAGAATTCTCGCTCAGTCTCCTGAAATGGCAGGACTATGGACAAGGCATCACTACATTCCCTGACAAGGCGATCGCCGTAATCAACTGATTCCGGTAGAACTTTCGATTGGTTAATGCGTAATGTCGGGATCAACTGACGTGCCAGCTCAGCAGATTCAATATCCACATCCTTTGCAGATACCGTCCTCCAATCCTTTCTGTTCATAGCGCCGTATACCACGAACGCAATCCTGAGACGATTGAGATCAAAATTGTCATCTTGGAGAATACGATGGCTATCAAATAGATCCCGTGCCTGCCTCCGCGCCAGGAGGGCCACCAGCTTGCCCGCAGCCAATTCATGATAATCCAACACTGGAATTCCGGTGGCCCGCCAATTTCCAACGATATATGAATCAATGTTCCTCACAGGCCATAACGGAACACGAAACATAAAATTAATGTCTACTTCGAGGTTGCCGCCCTGACCGTAAACACTTTGATAACGCAAGGACCATTTGCCGCCTGCGTGTTCTTCAGTGGGCATTCGCCTCACATTGAATTCCTCCCGAGCAATCACTGCTTGCACAGCTTGTTCGATTTTGGGACGTTCAGCGAGCATGGATTCCCGATCCTCAGCTCCAATATAGTTTAGATCAATATCCACGGATAGCCGTGGTACGTCGTAAGCAAAAAGATTCAGGGCTGTTCCTCCCTTGAGGGCAAACTTGCCCTTAAGAAATGGATGGCTTTGTAAAGCTTCAATCAGGCCAAGCAGATGAACAACTTTCTCCAGCACCTCTGATCTGAAACCTAAATTCTTAGCTTCTTCGGCCAACTTCTCCGCAGATACTTTCATAACACCTCGCCCCATTTTCCTTCTATCACCGTACTAGGCACTACCAAGTTCCATCTCGATATAAAGCGCCCTGACTGCCTTTTTGTACGATCCAGATAATGGGGTTGCCTTGGCCGCAACTCCTGAAAGGCCTTGAGATGGCTCTCCTCTACCATCAATGTTTCTCGATGCTGTTCAAGGAAAAAACCTACTTTTGCCCCAGTGGTTCGGTTGCCAAGCGTAAATGCATATTCCACGACCCTGTCGAGATCGAAAAATTCCACAGATTCCAGTGACCTCCAGATTTCTTCCCAACTTCCCGAAAGGTCCGGACGGTCCAAAACATCTACTAATGTTCGTTCCAGGGTTGTGACACGTAGGTTCAGTCCTGCACGCTCCTTGGTCGACACCTCCATAAGTTCTTTACCAGCACGTATAAGTGCTTTTGGAAATTTGGCCCCCTGGAAAACGTGAGAACGGAAGGCGAAAAGTTTGGGAGGGCGTGTTGCTGAATAGATGAACCGAGTATGAACTGAATAGGATTTCCCATAAAATTCGAGTGCTGTGTGATGTGACAGAACAGCGTCTGGAGTCAGCTTCGAAGTCACCAGAAAAAGGTCTATGGGATACGTATGGTCAAAGCTCCCAGCACGTATGACAGCATACAATCCTCGTCGCACCGTGACGACTCGCCCGGTCTTTCGATAGTAAGCCAACATGGCTTCCGTTGCCCTTTCTCCAACATCTCCACGAGAGGACATATGCATTCTGAATTCCTCTACAGTGAAAACAGGATGCTTTCGGAAAAAGTCTTCATGTTTCATAGCCATCCCTTTGACAGCATTCGACCTAAACCATAATTTTATTGTGGATTCCCAGTCACAATGTTAAACAAAACCTTTTTGACACTGAAGCGCACAACACATAACATTTTTATGTTTTTCGTAAGACAATGTCAATTACATGATGTTTGAAAGCCATATCTGGTCCTCCATTCCTGAATGGCATTCAGGAGGTCAGGGGTTCGAGCCCCCTCAGCTCCACCATAAATCTTCAGGAAAAAGGCCATGTTAGGGAATCCCTAACATGGCCTTTTTTCGTTTCGCACCCCCATAATCCCCCCTTTGGGTG
>CAYFSD010000003.1:0-19182 GCA_964345705.1 uncultured Desulfohalobiaceae bacterium | reverse complement strand
CGAAGGCCAGCTGATTCAAGGCCCCCGTGCCCGTGGATGCTGAGGCATTGGGGTGCTGAATAGTTACCGTTTTTTTACTCGAGGCTCGGGCCGGCCCAGGTCCCGGACAGGGACCCGGGGATCAGGGCGCGAGGCTCCCGCTGTATTTCTTCAGATACCCCAGAGGATTGTAGGATTTCTTGGCCTTGCGCAGACCCGGGTCGCCCAGATCCTGCTCCCGGTTCACATAGGCGTATCCTTCCCCCTCCCGCTCCAGAAAGATCTGGTTGATGGCCTGGTAGATCCCCTTGTACGTGGGGCAGGCCTTTTCGAAGTGGATGACCAGGGTCTCGGGGTCCAGGGGCTCGGCCACGGTGTAGGCGACCATGTTCCCCTCGATCATCAACCCGCCGCCGAAGATGTCCCCGAGCCTCTGCCAGTCGTGGAAAACGCTCAGGATGGCCTGATTCTCCTTCTCCAGGGTGGAGGAGTCCTCGCAGTCCCGCCACAGGCACCACTCGGTCTGCAGGGTGAGGGCCTGCTCGATCCGGGACATGTCCAGAGGCACGTATTCCGCCTCATAGCGCTTGTGGAACTGGCGGAGCAGGTTCTTCTTCTTGTGGAATCGGTTGCCCTTGAGCGCGACGAGCTCGGGCACGGAGTAGACGTAGTCCCAGTGGTCCGGATCGGTTTCGAGGCGCATGCCATCGACGTTTTTCCAGCTGCGGGCCAGCTCCTCCGGAATGCGGGTGAAGGAGGGGGCCTCTTCGGGGAGATCCCCCAGGAGGCGGGGCCAGTCCATGTCCTGCCAAGGGCCCATCGGGGCCCAGTACTCTGTTCTGGGCCTGGTCTGCCGGATCCAGATCAGGTCCTGTTTCCGGGACCATTCCAGGCCGTAGATGTCCCGCCAGGCCCACAGATTGCCCAAGGTGTAGTCCGAGGTGACCCGGGGGGTCCGTGAGAGGCGCTCCTTGTATTCCTCCTGCTCCGAAAGGGAGAGGGGATGGAATGCGGAATCCATGTCAGGCTCCGGCGGACAGGGGCTTGGCTTTGCGGGTTTGCATGGAAAAGCTGTACCAGTCCTTATACGAAAACAGGAGAAACATCAAAGTGGCCTGCACCACCTGGGAAATGAGCATGGCGGCCCAGATCCCGGTGGGCGAGATCAGGACCACGTGCCCCAGGAGATAGGCCAGCGGGAGCCGGACCAGCCAAACGGTTCCGCCGATGGCCCACATGTTGAATCGGGTCGCCCCCGCGCCAATGAATACGCCGCCCAGGATCATGGTGGTCCCGGTGAAGGGGATGGCCAGGATGTTGAAGTAAAGATAGCTCATGATCTCCGCCCGGACCGGGGTCTTGTCGCTCAAGAGCTGGGCCAGCTCGGGAACGAAGAGCCAGAGCACCGTTCCCAGAAGGGAGATGAACAGGCAGCCGGAGATCAGGATGCGCAGCCCGATGCTGCGGGCCCCGGAAAAATCCCTGCTGCCCAGGTAGTGGCCCACCAGGATGGAGGCGGTCATGTTGAAGGCCACCGCGGGCAGGAAAAGGAGGGACTCCATGCGGATTCCCGCGGCGAAGGCGGCCAGAGCCACGACCTCCTGCCGGGGAAGGCTCGCGGTGATGGCAAAGAGGACCAGATACCCGGTGTGCCACAGGACCTGCATCATGCCCGCGGGCCAGGCCACGCGCCACAGATAGGGCAACCCCTTGCGGATCCAGCGCAGCGGGGGGAAATGGGTCAGCCGGAGCCAGCCCCTGCGGGCGAGGATGACGGTGTTGAACAGGCAGCCGCCGATCACGGAGATGAGGGTGGCCCAGGCCAGGCCCATGTACCCGATCCGGGGAAGCCCGTATCCCCCGAAGCAGAGGCCGAAGTCGGCCCAGGTGTTCAGGCCGGTGACGAGCATCATGCTGATCAGGGGGATGTGCACCTGCTTCTGGGCCCGGAACACGGCGTTGCTCACGATGAACAGATAGTACACCGGAGTCAGCAGGAGATAGATCAGGAGATAGCCCTCGGTGATGTCCGCGATCCGTGCGGGCACCTGAAGCAGGGCGAGCAGGTGGCCGCGGAGGAAGAAGCCGGCGCAGAGCAGGAGCAGCCCCGCGGCGAGCACGAGGAGCAGGCACAGGCCGACGTAGCGCTTGGCCCGCAGGGGTCGGCCCGCGCCCAGGGATTGGCTGATGGTGGAGACGGCCCCGTTGGACAGGGCCATGGCCACGATGAGGAAGAAGAGAAGGGTCTGGGTGATGAGCCCCAGGGCGGCCTGGACGTCCTCTCCGATCCGTCCGGCGACGTACACGTCGAAGAAGCCGATCCAGAAGTGGAAGAACATCATCAGGAGCTGCGGCCAGGCCAGATCCCAGATTTTTCGGCCCGGGGAGCCCAGGTCTCCTGATGGCTTGTCTGTAGCCGGATCGGGCTGACGTGTCATATACGGTCCTGGGGCTGGCCGCGCTAGGCGCCCGCCCGGCTGGCCTGGAGCAGCCACATGTCCGCCAGCGTGAGCATGGCCATGGCCTTGAGCACGGGCACGATGCGGGGGATGGCGCTCACGTCGTGCCGCCCCTCGATCTGGAGCGTGACCTCGTGGCCGGTGCTGTTCACCGTGCGCTGCGGGATGCTGATCGAGGGAATGGGCTTGACCGCGGCCCGGAGGACAATGGGCTGTCCGCTGGAGATCCCGCCGAGGACGCCGCCGGCGTTGTTTCGGGAGAATCCCTTCTTCAGGATGGGGTCGTTGTTCCGGGATCCGGTCATCTCCGCCGCCTCCATCCCGGCCCCGACCTCGACCGCCTTGACCGCGCCCACGCTCATCAGGGCCTGGGAGAGGCGCGCGTCCAGCTTGTCGAACACCGGTTCGCCCAGGCCCGGAGGCACGCCGTGGACCTGGATCTCCACGATTCCCCCGAGACTGTCTCCAGACTGGCGCACGGACCGGACCTTCTTCTCCCACAGCTCCACCACGGAAGGGTCCGGGGCGCAGAAGGGCAGCTCAAAGGATCGTTCCGGAGAGATGACCTCGGCCTCGATCCCCCCGAGCTTCCGGGTGTAGGCCACGGCCGAGATCCCCTTGCCCGAGAGGAGCTGTTGGGCCACGGCCCCGCCAACAACGCGGCAGGCGGTTTCCCGGGCCGAGGCCCGGCCCCCTCCCCGGTGATCGCGGAGGCCGAATTTGGCGGCGTAGGTGTAGTCCGCGTGACCCGGACGATAGGCCTTCCTCAGGGAGGTGTAGTCCTGCGGCCGCTGATCGCGGTTGGGGATGGTGAAGCCGATGGGCGCGCCGGTGGTCCGGCCGTCGAAGATGCCGGACAGGAGCTGCACCTGATCCGATTCGGAACGGGCCGTGCTGGTCTGCCCCACACCGGGCTTGCGCTGGTCCAGCTCGGTCTGGATCTCGGCTTCGGAGAGAGGGATGCCCGCGGGGCATCCGTCGACCACGCCGCCGACACACGGGCCGTGGGACTCACCGAAGGTGGTGAGCTGAAAGATGCGGCCGAAGGTGTTGCTGGAGGTCATAGGCCCTCCCCGTTCCTGATCGGTTGAAGTTTTCGGGTGAGGCAACTCTTCACTACATTGATCCGTCCACGGGCACGGGGGTTTTGAATCACCAGAGCCTCGGCTCTGAACAGGTCACATCCCCGGCATTCTCGTGGTTTTTCTTCATGGTTGCGTCCGGATTCTGCTGGGCGCAAGGACTATTTCTCGCACCAGTCCCGGAACATGGCTTCGCGGCTGTCCCGGTCCAGGGGCGGATCCCGGTACATTCCCTTCGCGCTGCGCTGCCTCCAGGCCTCGTACAGGGTGATCGCCGCGGCGACGGAGACATTGAGGCTCTGGATCATCCCCTGCATGGGGATGTACATTTCCCGGTCCACCCAGGGCCGCAACTCCTCACTCACCCCGCTGTGCTCGTTGCTGAAGATGATCGCCGTGGGGCGCGTCAGGTCCCACTCCGGCAGGGAGAGGGACTCTTCCCCGAATCCCGTGGACAGGATCTGGTAGCTCCTGTCCCGCAAGGGGCGGAGCATGGCCTCGGCGTCGCTGTGCTCCTCGGTCTCGACCCACTTGATGGCCGAGGCGGAGCTCTTGCGTCCCAGGACGGGGAGCTCCTCAAAGGTGTAATACAGAAGGATCCGGGCCACGCCGAAGGCGTCGCAGCTGCGCAGGACCGCGGAGACGTTGTGCGGATCGTGAATATTGTCCATGATCAGGGTCAGATCCCCCTGCCTGCGATTGATCACGGACCAGATCCTCTGCTTGCGCCGCTCGGTGGCTTCGCGCATAGGCTTTATCGCGTGGCGGTTATGGTATAGGTTCCCCATGTGCGCTCGTTCCTATCCTTCCCTTCGCACGGCCGGCGGGAAAAGGGATGTTTACTAGGCAAGCCCCGTCTCGTCAACGGATCAAACCAGCAGGAGGCTCGCGTGGCCCAAGGACTCAGAGTGAGAATCAAGTACCTCCATCCGCTGTGGGAGCAGGAGCCCCCGGAATACGCCACCGCCTTTTCCGTGGGGCTGGATCTCAAGGCCTGTCTGGACCGGGAGCGTATCTGGATTCATCCCGGAGGGAGACAGGCAGTGGGCACCGGCTTGGCGGTGGAGATCGAGCAGCCGGACGTGGCCGGATTTGTCTTCTCCCGCAGCGGGCTGGGCACCAAGCAGGGTCTGGTGGTCAGCCAGGGTGTGGGGGTGATCGATCCGGACTACCGCGGCGAGGTGATCGTCTCCCTGCTGAACACCAGCCAGCAGTCCCGTCCCGTGGACCGCGGCCAGCACATCGCCCAGCTCCTGTTCATGCCCGCGTACCAGGCGGAGATCGTCCCGGTGGGGGAGCTGGGCGAAACCGGGCGCGGCAGCGGCGGGTTCGGACACAGCAAGGAGTGATTCCGGTGGCGCTTGGGAGGCCGCGGGACGCTCCTCTGGAGCAAAGGGTCCGTCTATTCCGAGAGGCTCTCCGCGTCCCGGGTCACCTTGTCCGCCATCTTCTGTCTGGCCTCCTTCAGGCGCCGGCTGATTTCCTCGTCCTGCAGGGCCAGGATCTGGCCCGCCATCCAGGCCGCATTGCGGGCCCCGACACGGTCCAGGCCCAGGGTGCCCACGGGGAAGCCGGGAGGCATCTGCACCGTGGAGAGCAGGGCGTCCGTGCCGCCCAAGCTGGAGGCGGAAAGGGGCACGCCCAGAACCGGCCTGGTGGTCCTGGAGGCCACCGCCCCTGCCAGATGGGCCGCGAGGCCGGCGGCGCAGATGAACACCCGGCAGCCCTTTTCCTCCATGCCGCGGACGATCTCCTCCGTCCGTTCCGGGGTCCTGTGGGCCGAGGTGACGGTGAAGGCGTAGTCCACTCCGAGCTCATCCAGGATTTCCAGGCAGGGGGCCATGGTTTCCCGGTCCGAGATGCTTCCCATCAAGACGGCGACTTGCGGCATGCTTCTTCTCCTTGTCCGGTTGGGGTCTTTTATTCAGTGGCTTTCGCCTTGACGCGACAAGTCCGGGCGCGATACCGTTCATCAGGATCCGGCCCCTGTGTCCGCGGCGCGGAGCAAAACGCTTCCCCGGGGCAGAAAAGCCCGGTCTGGATTGCGGAGAATCCTTTTGTAGTAAAAAATCCCGGGCGGCGCAATTTTCCCGGGTAGGGCGCCGTATTGGACACGCGCGCCGCGAGGCGGACGAACACCACGCGCACCGAGTCAAACCTGGCGCGGAGAGGTCTATGTTACTGGGAATCGATGTCGGGGGCACGCACACGGACGCGGTCCTGCTGGACCGTTCCGGTCTTCTGGCTTCGGCCAAGGTGGAGACCGAGGAGCAGGATCTGCTGGGCTCCATTCGCGCCGCCCTGGGCAGGATCAGGGAGACGGCCGGAGAGGTGGAGGTGCAGCGCTTCAATCTCAGCACCACCCTGTGCACCAACGCCATTGTCCAGGACGAGCTGAAGCCCGTGGGGGTCATGGTGGCCGCCGGGCCCGGGATCGATCCGGAATATTTCCGGATCGGGGAGCACTACGAGGTGATCCGCGGCGCCCTGGACCACCGGGGGAAGGAGATCCAGGCCCTGGATACGAAGCAGGCGGAGCGCTGCGCCAAGCGCTTTGCGGAGCAAGGGCTCGCGGTCTCCGCGGCGGTGGGCAAGTTCTCCCCGCGCAATCCGGATCACGAGGACCAGATGGTCCACGCCCTGTCCGATCGCTGCCAATTCCTCACCGCGGGGCACTGGCTCTCGGGACAGCTCAACTTTCCCCGCAGGATCGCCACCTCCTATTACAATAGCGCAGTGTGGCCCATATTCAACGGTTTCGCCAGCTCCGTGGAGAGCTCCCTGGAGCAGTTCCACATCTGTCCGCAACTGAACATCCTCAAGGCCGACGGGGGGACCATGCCCCTGTCCCAGGCCCGGCGCACCCCGGTGGAGAGCATCTTTTCCGGACCCGCGGCGAGCATTATGGGGCTCATGGCCCTGTGCGACATCGAGGAGGACGCCCTGATGCTCGACATAGGGGGCACCACCACGGACGTGGGGGTCTTCGCCGGAGGCCACCCCCTGGTGGAAACGGAGAGCGTGGAGCTCGTCCGTCGCCCCACCCTGGTCCGGGCCATGAAGACGGAATCCATCGGTCTGGGCGGAGACTCGGCAGTCTCCCTGGACGGGGACGGGCTCCGGGTGGGCCCTCGCAGATTGGGGGCCTGCATGGCCTGCGGCGGGGGGCAGCCCACGCTGGTGGACGCCCTGAACTGTCTCGCCGGGGAATGCTACGGTGATAGCGAGGCCTCGGTCCGGGGGATGCAGGAGGTGGGCTCCGGGCTGAGCGCCTCCGTTGCGGATGCCGCGCTGCAGGTGGTCCGTCACAGCTGCGAGAAGCTGCAACGGGAAACCGAGGCCATGCTGGAGCGGATCAACGAGCGGCCGGTGTACACCGTGCACGAATTCCTGGAGTCGCGGCGGATCGAGCCGAAAAAGATCTATGTCATGGGCGGGCCGGCCCGGCTTATGGCACCCTATCTGAGCCGTGCCTTCGGTCTGCCCGTGGTGGTGCCGGACAACTCCGGGGTGGCCAACGCCCTGGGAGCGGCCCTGGCCCGTCCCACGCTCCAGGCCGAGCTCTTCGCGGACACCCACCGGCGCAATCTCACCGTGCCCGTGCTGGGCAGGCAGGAAAGGGTCTCCAAGGAATACACCCTGAAGCAGGCCAAGCTGGATCTGGTGGAGGATCTCTGCCGCCACGTGCAGGAGCACTACCACTGGTGCGTGGAGGGCTCCGAGGTCGAGGTGGTGGAGGAGAGCGCCATGAACATGGTCCGCGGGATGCACACCGTGGGTCAGGACATTCGGGTCAAGTGTCAGATCAAACCGGGCATCACGCCGGATTACGAAGGAGTGGTCAAGTGCTTATGCAAGGAGTTGCCAACCGGCTAGGCGTGGTCTTCTTCCCCGCCTTCGACTGGGCCATCAGCCCGACGCATCCCGAGCGTCAGGAGCGCCTCCTGTACACCATGGACCAGCTCAAGGAGGAAGGCGTCTTCGACATTCCCGGGATCGAGGAATACCGCCCGGACGAGGCGGGCCTGGACGATGTGCGGCGGGTCCACTTCAGCTTCCCGGACACCGAGTCCAATCTGACCCCCTCCCACCTGATTTCCGCCGGAGGCGCGATCAAGGCGGGCAAGCTCTATCAGGAGGGGGAGCGGGACAAGACCTTCGCCCTGGTCCGTCCCCCGGGGCATCACGCCATGAAGGCCGTCCACGGAGGGCGCGGCTTCTGCAGTGTGAACATGGAGGCCATCATGGTGGAGTACCTCCGGGAGCACTACGGAGTGGGACGGGTGGCCATCGTGGACACGGATTGTCATCACGGGGACGGAACCCAGGACGTGTACTGGCACGACCCGGAGACCCTGTATATCTCCATCCATCAGGACGGCCGGACCCTGTTCCCCGGCTCGGGGTTCGTCAACGAGCTGGGCGGGCCCAAGGCCCTGGGCAAGAACATCAATATTCCCCTGCCGCCGCGGACCTCGGACGAGGGATTCCTCCACGCCGTGGACGAGGTGGTGATGCCCATCCTGGAGGACTTTCAGCCGGAGATCGTGATCAATTCCGCGGGGCAGGACAATCACTTCTCCGACCCTCTCACGGACATGAACTTCTCCGCCCAGGGCTATGCCGCCCTGAACCAAAGGCTGGACCCGGACATCGCGGTTTTAGAGGGAGGATACTCCATCCACGGGGCCCTGCCCTACGTGAACACCGGCATCATCCTGGCCATGGCCGGCCTGGACTACTCCTACGTGCGGGAGCCGGACTTCGACCCGGAAAGCCTGCGGCAAAGCGCGCGGACCGGGGAGCACATCCGGCAGGTCTGCTCCACGGCCCTGCAGAACTATTTCCATCCTCCGAGCCCGGGAATCAGCCAGAACATGGAGGACGGCTACTTCGTGCGCTCCAAGGAGATCTTCTACGACACCGACTTCATCACCGAGCGCCAGAAGGAGCATCTTCTGGACTGCGATCACTGCTTCGGTCTGCTGCTCATAGAGTCCTCCTCCAGCAGGCTCAAGAACTGCCTGGGGATCGAGATCCCCAGGGGCGCCTGTCCCCGCTGCCGGGAAGCGGGATGGACCTATTTCCACAAGGCGCAGAAGAACCAGAGCCTTACGAACATGCAGCTCATCGACAGGCCCGGCGGGGCGTTTCGGCGCTACCGACGGGAATGAGGGGGAGTCATGCCCAGCGACGAAGAGCGCACCTATCTCCTGGAGACCGTCCAGTCCCTGGACAGGGAGCTGGTGATCATTTCCTCGGACATGAGGATCGTGGCGGCGAACGACTACGCCAAGGCCAAGCACGGCCGGGACGTGGTGGGAAAGGTGTGCTATGAGGTCTACTACGGCCTGGACGGTCCCTGCTCGGAATGCCCTCTCAATGGCCGGGCGCGGGACCGGCTGGTCAATACGGCGGAGAGCGAGGAGGGCTCGAGCCTGGAGGAGGGGGCTGTCTGCTATCCCCTGGACTCCGAGCACTGCCGGAGCTGCGTGGCCAAGGTGGATTTCGACCCGCCCAGGATCGATCGCCTGCGGAAGAAACTGCAACAGTCCAACGCCTTCCTGCACAATCTGCTGGTCAGCTCGGTGGACGCGGTGATCGCCGCGGACATGCGGGGCAACATCCTCATCTTCAACGACGTGGCCTCGCAGGTGCTCGGCTACACCCGGGAAGAGGCCATGGACAGGCTGGACATCCGGGACATCTATCCCGGGGAGGGGGCCAGGGAGGTGATGCGCATGCTGCGCAGCGAGTCCAAGGGGGGACGGGGCAAGCTCAAGTCCCATCGCGTGGAGGTTTTGTCCCGGGAGGGAGAGCGCATCCCCGTCAGCCTGAACGCCTCCATCATCTACGAGGGCGGGGAGGAAGTGGCCACCATAGGGTTCTTCTACGATCTGCGCGAGGATCTCAGGAAGGAGCGTGAGCTGGAGGAGACCCGAGTGGAGCTGTTCCAGTCCTCCAAGATGGCGGCCCTGGGCAAGCTCGCCGCTGGGGTGGCCCATCAGATCAACAATCCCCTGGCCGGGATCAATCTCTTCGCCCAGCTGCTCCTGGACGAGCAAGAGCTCGGTGAGGAGGCGCGGGAGGACGTGCAGCGCATCCTGGAGGACACGAACCGCTGCCGGGAAACGGTGCGGGAGCTCCTGGAGTTCGCCAAGCAGTCCTCCTACGAGGCCAAGCCCCAGGATATCAATAAGGGGCTCTCCCGGACCATCTTCCTGCTGGAGAAGCACACCATCTTCCAAAACATCGAGATCCGCAAGGACCTCGAGGAGACGCTGCCCTACCCGGAATGCGACCTGCAGCAGCTGAGCCACGTGTTCATGAACATCATCATCAACGCGGCCGAGGCCATGGAGGGGAACGGCGTCCTGCACGTGGCCACCGAAAGCCTGCCCGAGGACCGGATCAGGATCACCATCTCGGATACGGGGCCGGGCATCGACCCGCAGGTTTTGCCCCACATCTTCGATCCCTTCTTCAGCACCAAGGAGGACAAGGAGAAAGGGCAGGAGGCAGGCGGAGGCACGGGCCTGGGGCTCCTCGTGGCCTACCGCATCGTGCGCAATCATCACGGCCGGCTGCATGTGGCCAACCGGGATGAGGGCGGAACGGTGTTCTCCATCGACATCCCGCTGGTACAGCCCGGCAAGGGGGAATAGACCATGGCGCCAGAGGAAGGGGACCGGCTCAAGGTGCTCGTGGTGGACGACGAGGAGCACATCCGCATGGCCGTGGAACGGATCCTGCGTCGTCTGGACTGTGGGGTGCTGCTCGCTCCGGACGGGGAACAGGCCCTGTCCATCCTGGAGGAGGAGGATGTGGCCGTGGTCCTGCTCGATCTGAAGATGCCGGGAATCGACGGCATGGAGGTGCATCGCCGCATCCGCGAGGCGGGATACGAGGTCCAGGTCATCATCATCACCGGGTACGCCACTCTGGAGACGGCTATCGAGGCCATGAAGCAGGGGGCGTACGACTTCATCCCCAAGCCCTTTGACAAGGACCATCTGGCCCTGGTGGTGGACCGGGCCCTGAACACGGTGCGCATGGAGCAGGAGCGGGCCAGGCTGGAGCAGGAGCGGCAGCGGGCCCTGCTGGATCTGAACACGGAGAAGAGCCGGATCCGCACCATCCTGGAGTCCCTGCCCCACGGGGTGATGGTGACCAATACCCAGGGCAGGGTGGTGCTCATCAACCAGACCGCCAGACAGATCCTGGCCCGGGAGGAAAGCCTGCTCGGCTGCGAGATCGGGGAGTGCCTGGAGGACGGCGATCTGTGCGAGCTGATCCGGAGCCAGTCCCAGAGCTCAGGGCAGGACGACGTCAACTACGAGCTGGATCTCGGCGACGGCAGCTACTATGTGGTGCGGACCAATCCGGTCCTGGGCGAGAAAGGGGAGTGCCTGGGGGCGGTGGTCGTCTTCGGCGACATATCCGATCTGAAAAAGATGGATCGCCTGAAGTCCGAGTTCGTGGCCAAGGTGTCCCATGAGCTGCGCTCCCCGCTGTCCACCATCCACGAGCAGATGGCCCTGGTCCTGCAGGACATGCTGGAGCAGGAGCAGCCGGAAAAGGAGAAGCGCATCCTCTCTCGGGCCAAGGAAAAGACCAAGGGCATGCTCTCCATGATCGAGGACCTGCTCGATCTGTCCCGGGTGGAGGCCGGATCCGCCTATACCGATGTGCAGGAGGTCGACCTTCGCCAGCAGCTCGAGTCCCAGGTGGATTTCTACCGGGACCACTCCTCCGAGAAGGGGCAGGAGCTCGTGCTGGAGCCCGCCGGAGAGGAGCGGCCCGTGGTGCAGGCCGATCCCAGGGCCCTGGAGAGCGTCTTCGGCAATCTGATCGGCAACGCGGTGAAGTACACTCCGGAAAGCGGTCGCGTGACGGTCCGGATAGGGCCCGTGGAAGGGGGCAGGGTCCACGTGGAGGTCGAGGACACAGGAATTGGGATCAGCGAGAAGGAGCAGGCCCGCATCTTCGAGCGCTTCTATCGGGTGAAGAACAGCCGCACCAAGAGCATCACCGGCACCGGCCTGGGGCTGGCCATCGTCAAGGGCATCTTGGACGACCTGGGAGGCGACATCAGCCTTCGCAGCCAACAGGACCAGGGGAGCACCTTTATCGTGACCCTTCCCGTGGTCAGCGCGGGCTAAGGTCCAACCCCTCCTCTTCCAGGGCGTCCTGCAGCCAGGTCCGGCAATAGCGGCAGAAGCGATCCGACTTGTGGTCCACGTCACTGATGCTGCGACAGTAGTGCATGAGGCAGGCCGCTTCTCGACAGTGCTTCAGGCCCAGGGTGTGCCCCAGCTCATGCAGGCTTTCCTTGATGCTCCGCTGGGTGGTGACTCCGCTCTCCGGCCCGGGGGAGAGGGGCAGGGAATCTGCGAGACGGCGGAGGGATACGATCGCAGCGGCGCCCTTGAGCTGGGCCTCCCCGTATACGTGGGTCAGGATGGGGATGTACAGATCCCGGTCCGTAATGGCCAGGATCCGGCTGTGTTGGCTCGGCCTCAGCTCCGCGAGCCTGTCCAGAATGGGCGTGGAGTGGTGCTGTTGCCGGGACGGGGAGTAGGCGAAATCGATGTCCGGCAAAAGGGGGGCGATCCGGGTGGGCAGGCCGAAGCTGCGGGCCACGGCCTTGCGCACCGGAACCGTCACCCAGGAGGGGATGCTTCCGATGGGGGAGATGATGATTTCCCGTTCCAAGCCCGCTCGTGTCGTGCCAGACGTGAGACGTCAGCCCTTCTGGCGGAGGTTGTAGCGTCTGAGCTTCTTGTAGAGCGTGGAGCGATCAATGCCCAGGACCTTGGCGCTCCGGGAGATATTCCAGTCGTTCTGCTTGAGCACGTGCAGGATGTGGGCCTTCTCCATCTCCTCCAGGGATCCCCGGCCCAGGACTTCGGAATCCCGGGAGATGGGCAGATCCTCGGGCTGGATGCTCTTGCTTTTGCCCACCACCACGGCCCGTTCCACGGCGTTTTCCAGCTCCCGGATATTGCCCGGCCAGTCGTAGAGCATCATCAGGTCCAGGGCCTGACGACTGATGTGCTCCATCTCCTTCTTCGTTTCCTGCCGGAAGCGGCTCAGGAAATGCTCCGCCAGGAGGGGAATGTCCTCCTTGCGCTTGCGCAGGGGGGGCATTTCCAGGGAGATCACGTTCAGTCGGTAGTAGAGATCCTCCCGGAACACGCCCTCCCGCACCGCCCGGGTCAGATCCCTGTTCGACGCGGCGATGACCCGGATGTCGGCCTTGATGGGCCGCGTGCCGCCCAGCCTGGTGAAGGCGCGCTCCTGCAGGACCCGGAGGAGGTCGATCTGCATCCTGGGCCCGATTTCGCCCACCTCGTCCAAAAAGAGCGTGCCGGAGCCGGCCAGCTCCAGGCGGCCCCTCTTGCTCTGCTTGGCGTCGGTGAAGGCCCCCTGCTCGTACCCGAAGAGCTCGCTCTCCATGAGCTGTTCCGGAAGGGAGCCACAGTTGACCGCCACAAAGGGGCCCTCGCAGCGGTGGCTCCTGGCGTGGATCGCCTTGGCGGCGAGCTCCTTGCCGGTTCCCGTCTCCCCCGTGATGACTACGGTGGACTCCGTGGGAGCGATGTCCTCGATGAAGTCGAAGATTTCCTGCATGACTTCGGACTGGCCGATGAGGCTCTCGAATCGGCTGCGCTCCCGCTGCTCTGCCCGAAGATAGAGGTTCTCCTGCTCACGGGCCTTGTGAGAGACGATCTTCTCGATGAGAACTCCGAGCTCCTCGGGCTCGAAGGGCTTCAAGAGGTAGTCCTCCGCGCCCTGCTTCATGGCCTCCACCGCGGAGGGGACCGAGCCGTAGGCGGTGATCATGACCACCGCCGCGTCCGGATCGTCCTCCTTGATGCGGGACAGCACCTGGATCCCGTTGATGTCCTCCAGCTTGAGGTCGAGAAAGACGAGATCGAAGGGGGTTTGGGCAATGCGCTGAAGGCCCTCCTGTCCGGAGCCCACGGCCTCCACAGAGTAGTTGTCCCGCTCCAGCCAGGCCTGCAGGGATTCCCTGAGGATGGGTTCGTCGTCGATGACGAGGATTCGGGTTTCCCGGGTCATGCGCCAATACGTCCCTGTTGCTCCGGAGATGGGGCCAGTGTTCGCCTGGCTGGGTGCGTCGCCTCCGTCCGGCGGGAGACGCAGCGCCCCTCGCATGGGCGGGGGCGCTGCGGAGATGGCAATGATGCGGTCGATGGCGGATCAGAGGAACTCCTGGACGCTTTTCACCACTTTGGTGCTGCAGTCCGGTCCCTTGGGGATGTAGTCGTCGGCCTCCATGCTCATGGCATCGTACTGGGAATAGGCGGTGTCCGCGATGTGATCCGCGACAGCGGTGAGCATGATCACCGGGATGTCCTGGTACTGGGGGTTCTGCTTGATCTCCCGGCACATCTGGAAGCCGTCCTTTTCCGGCATCATGACGTCGAGGACGATGATATCCGGAGGGCTCGCCTTGACCCGGTCCATGCCCTCCGCGCCGTCGTACGCGAGCTCCACCTCCACGTCCAGTCCCTCGAGCTTGCTCTGCACCACGTCGCAGAAGTCCGGGTCGTCGTCCACGACCAATATCCGTTTCTTCTGGCTCATATCTCTGCCTCCTTTGCGGTTCGAAGGGATCCGGAACCGAGGGCTTCCGAGTTAATGGGTCCAGGGCCTGGGGTGGAGCCCCGCTCCCTCTACGAGCTCCGGCACCTTCTGCTCCCATTCGATGGCCATGATGTGGAATCCGCGCACCCCCTCCACCTCCTTGAGGCGCTGCATGGACTCGACGCAGATCTTTAGCCCCTCCTCGGCCTGCTGCTCCTTGGGCCGGTCCGCCAGGCGCTGGACCACGTGATCGGGCACGTCCATGCCGGGCACCTTGTTCTTCATGAACCGGGCCATGCCCGCGGACTTGAACGGGGTCAGCCCGGCCAGGATGGCCACCCGCTCGTGCAGCCCGCGGTCACGGACCCCCTTCATCCACTCCTCGAACTTGTCCAGGTTGTAGATGCACTGGGTCTGGATGAACTCCGCGCCAGCGGCCACCTTCTTGGCCAGTCTGGGCACGCGGATCTCGAAGGGGTCGGCGAAGGGGTTGGCCGCCGCTCCGGCGAACATCCGCGGCGGCCTGTGGATGGCGTCTCCGCCCAAAAAGAGGCCTTCGTCCCGCATGTGCCGCACGGTCTGCAAGAGCTGCATGGAGTCCAGATCGTGCACGTTCTGGCCCTGGGCGCAGTCCCCGAAGCTCTGGTGGTCTCCGGAGAGGCAGAGGATGTTGTGGATGTCGAAGGCCGCCGCGCCCAGGATGTCGCTCTGGAGGGCGATCCGGTTGCGATCCCGGGTGACCATCTGCAGGATCGGCTCCAGCCCCATCTGCTTGAGATGGATGCAGCAGGCCAGGCTGCAGAGCCGGGTGACCGAGGTCTGGTTGTCCGTGACGTTGATCGCGTCCACATGGTCCTTGACGTATTCCGCCTTGCGGGTTATCTCCCCCATGTCGCTGCCCCGCGGGGGGCCGCACTCCGTGGTGACCGCGAAGTGGCCGTCCGCGAGAACCTGCTCCAGTCGGCTCGGCGTGTTGCAGCTCATGACTCGGCATCCTCCCTGACGACGTTTCGCGGGCCCCCGTCCCGGTCCGTGGACCAGTCCTTGATCGGGGCCAGCTCTTCGTACGCCTCCATCCGGTTCAAGGACCTGAGGCGATCGATAATCAGCTGCCAGGCACAGGAAAGCTCCGGGTTGATCTCGCACTTGCCCTGGGTCGATCCGCCGCAGGGCCCGTTGAGGAGGCGCTTGGCGCAGCGCGAAATAGGACAGATCCCCCCGGTCCGGGCCAGAACGCATTCACCGCAGGCCTGGCAGCGTTCCGTCCAGTAGCCGCGCTCTTCCGTGACCCCGATGAACTTGGTGTTCACTCCGGGGTAGACCGGAGTGGCGGCGTACTTCTCCGCGGTGAACTGTACTCCCGCGCCGCAGGCCAGGGAGACGACCGCGTCGTAGCGGTCCACCTCGTCCCGCAGCTCTTCCAGGTACTCCGAATCGCACTGGCGCTCCAGAGTGCGTTCCTCGATCTGCTTCTGCTCTCCCTGCTGCAGGAAATGCATCCGCAGGGCAGAGGCCAGGACGGCGACCTCCTTCTTTCCTCCCGCCTCGCAGACGGTGACGCATTCGTTGCATCCGAGGATCAGCACGGAATGGTCTCCGCGGATCAGCTCAATGATTTCCGAAATCGGCTTTTGATCGGCAACGATCATGATCCTGCTCCCTTGTTTCTCCGGCTCTGGGCGTTCCCGCGGCCCCGAGTGGAGCCCTGTCCTTGCGGCTCAATTCGTTCGGCCCGCGGAGAGGGCGAAAAAAGCCCTGTTCATCAGGCCGCGTGCGAGAGCCCGCTCTTGATTGGGCTGGGTCCGAGCTCGCGGACGCGCTCGTCCATTTCCCTGGCGTATTGCGCGAATTGAGGTGCCTCGCCGGAAGAGAGGTTGTACATCCGCACCCGATCCCCATCCAGGCCGATGCTTTCCAGGATGGCCCTGGCCCGCTGCACCCGCTTCTTGGCCAGGAGATTGCCGTGCAGATAATGGCAGTCCCCCTCGAGGCAGCCCATCAGGAAGACGCCGTCCGCACCTTTTTCCAGGGCGTGCAGGATGTGGATCACGTCCACCTTTCCCGTGCACGGGACCCGGATGATCTTGATATCCGGAGGATAGGCCAGTCGCATGGAACCTGCCAGGTCCGCGGCGCTGTAGCCTCAGTAGCTGCAGCAGAAGCCGATGATGATGGGTTGAAAGGAGCTCATGGATCCGTCCTCCCGGAAAGGGTTGTTCGATGCATGGGCCGAGGCGCGGCACTCGCGCTTCGGCCCGGGGTCCCCTTGCCCTTTTCCCGCGTCTCGTGCAGGACAGACTATCCGTTCGCCTCGAGCAGGGCGTCGATCTGGGCCAGGATCTGCGTGTCCTCGAACCAGTTGAGCTGGATGGCCCCGGCGGGGCATTCGGCGGCGCAGATCCCGCACCCCTGGCACTGGGCCGGATCGATCTCGCTGACCCCTTCCTCGTTGATCCGTGGCACCCCGTAGGGGCAGCTCCGCACGCAGATGAGACAGGCGGCGCAGTACTCCGGGGCGACGCGTGCCGTCACCGCGGAGAGCTTGAGGCTCTCCCGGGAGAGGATGGTTCCGGCCCGCGAGGCCGCGGCTTGGGCCTGGGACACGGACTCGGAGATGAGCTGCGGGCTGTGGGCGGTGCCGCAGACGAAGACTCCCTCCGTGGGCATGTCCACTGGCCTCAGCTTGACGTGAGCCTCCAGGAAGTAGCCCTCCTGGTTGCGCGGCTGCTTGAGCACCGAGGCCAGCTCCTCCGTGTCCGCGGCCCGCATGCCGGCGCTCAGGGCCAGGACATCGGGCTTGAGCACGAGCTCCATGTCCAGGATGCGGTCGCGGAAGGCGAGGAAAAGCTCCCCATTGTCCCCGCGTTCCACCCGCGGCGGCTCTTGGGGGTCGAAGTGATGGAACACGACTCCGAGATTGCGCGCGCGGGTGTAGTAGTCCTCCATTACGCCGTAGGTCCTGATGTCCCGGTAGAGGATGTGCACATCCGTGTCCGGGCTCGTCTCCTTAATGTGAATGGCGTTCTTGATCGCCGCCTGACAGCAGATGCGGGAACAGTTGGGATGTTCCTCGTTGCGCGAGCCGACGCACTGGATCATGGCCACCTGGTTTCCGAGATCGGGCTCCGGGCTCTCCAGCCGGCCGCCGAGCTCCAGCTGGGTCATTACCCGCTCGTCCTCGCCGTAGAGATACTCTCCGGGCTGATATTCCCCGGCTCCCGTGGCCAGGATGGTGACTCCGTGCTCGATGGTGCGCTCGTACATTCCCGGCCCCACCATGAGCTCGGTTCGGAAGTTGCCCTTGAATCCGGAGAAATTCACCACCACGGAGCGGGTGTACACGTTGATCAGGGGGTGCGCCGCGGTCCGCTCGGCCAGATCCCGGACATAGGCCCGGATGTCCTCGCCCTCGATGGTCCGGGTGAGCCGGTTGGCCAGCCCGCCCAGCTCGGGCTCCATCTCCACCAGGTGCGTCTCGAATCCCTGGTCCGCCAGGGAGAGGGCCGCGTTCATCCCCGCGACCCCTCCGCCGATGACCAGGGCCTTGGGCACCACGGGAATGCTCTTCTCCTGCAGGGGGACTAGGCGGCGGGCACGGCCCACGGCCATGCGCACCAGGTCCTTGGCCTTCTCCGTGGCCTCGCGGGGCGATCCCCCGTGGACCCAGGAATCGTGATTGCGGATGTTGGCCATTTCGAAGAGATACTTGTTCAGGCCGCAGCTCTCCAGGGTGTCCATGAAGATGGGCTCGTGGGTCTGCGGGGAGCAGGAGGCCACCACCACCCGGTTCAGCCCCTGTTCCAGAATGGCCTGCTTGATCCCGGACTGGGCGTCGTCGGAGCAGGTGAACAGGTTGGAGTCGGCGAAGGTCACATTGTCCAGACCGCTGGCGTACTCCGTGACCTCCTCCACATCCACCACGCCCCCGATATTGATCCCGCAGTTGCAGACAAAGACCCCGATGCGGGGCCCCTCGCCGGCGATGTCTCTCTGCTCCGGAAATTCCGGTGTCTTGGTCAGGCTGTGCCTGGCCGGGGCCAGCTTCCGCGCCGCCTCGCTCGCCGCGGCGCTGCCCTCGCTCACCGAGGCGGGGATGTCCTTGGGGCCCTGGAAGACGCCGCTGACGTAGATCCCTTCCCGGGAGGTCCGGCAGGGAGAAAACACCGGGGTCTGGGCGAAGCGGTGCTGGTCCAGCTCCACCCCGAGGCGGCGGGCGGTCTCCGCGGCGCGGTCCGAGGTCTGAAGACCCACGGAGAGCACCACCATATCGAAGACTTCCTCCCGCCTGACTCCGGACTCGTCCACGTACTCCAGCACGAGCTCGTCGCTGCCGGAGCGGGGGAGCACGGTATGGATCCGGCTCTTGATGAAGCGGACCCCGAAGGTGTCCGCGGCCCGCTGGTAATAGCGCTCATAGTCCTTGCCGAAGCTGCGGATGTCCATGTTGAAGATGGCGCAGTCCAGCTCGTGCTCCGCGTGCTCCTTGGCCACCACGGCCTCCTTGATGGCGTACATGCAGCACACCGCGGAGCAGTACTTATTCCCGCACTGATTCTGGTCCCGCGAGCCCACGCACTGCAGCCAGGCGATCTTTTGGGGTTCCCTCCCGTCGGACAGGGTCTGCAGATGGCCCGCGCTCGGGCCTGTTGCGGACAGGATCCGCTCGAACTCCAGGCTGGTGACCACGTTGGGATGGGAGGTGTAGTAGTAGAACTGGTCCAGCTTGCGGGGATCGAAGGTGTCGGCCCCAGGACAGAGAATGACCGAGCCCACCTCGATCTCCCTGGTTCGGGGAACCTGGCTGTGATCCACGGCCTGAGCCAGACAGTTCCTCGCGCACTCGAGGCACTCGCAGCTTCCCGGTGGGCGATGTGCGCGTGGTCGTGTACGACGGCGGCATGCACCCGGTCGACTCCAACGAGGCGGCGTTCAAGACGGCGGCGTTCCATGGCTTTCGCGAGGCGTCTCAGAGCGCCAAGCCCGTCCTGCTGGAGCCGATTCACGACCTGTCGGTGACGACGCCGAACGACTTCACAGGGGATGTGATC
>CAYFSD010000002.1:9793-19233 GCA_964345705.1 uncultured Desulfohalobiaceae bacterium | reverse complement strand
AGAGCCGAAGGCCGGTTGATTCAAGGACCTCGTGCCCGTGGTCGGATCAATGTGCTGAATAGTTACGTGCAGGGAAGGGAAGAAAGCGAGCACCCGGGCGCGTCTCCAGAGATACCGGAGGGACTCGGAATGTCAGAGGGGAGGTAAGGCGGGCCGGCCAGCATCAGGGCCGTGCCGAAGGACAGCGGATCGGCACGGCCCGTTGGATAAGGACTCTTCCGTCGATCGTCAGGAAACGAAGTCCGGGTCCAGATGGAGCATGGCCGCATAGGACCCGGCCACCGTCCACACGTCGGTGAAGCCCTTGGCGTTCAGAAAGCGCTGCACTTCGAAGGAGGTGGTCCCGGTGTTGCAGAAGACGTACAGCGGCTTGTCCCCGGGGATTTCCTCCAGCCTATACGGCACCTGGCTCAAGGGGATGTTGATCCAACGCGAGCCGTGCTTCTCCACGCAGGGCCCGGCCATGGCCTCGCTGCGCGGATCGAGCACGTTGCAGTCCGTGGCTCGGAAGAGCTCCACGAAATCCTGGGGCTCCACGGAGAGCATGATCCCGTCCAGGACATTCTGGGCCATGTTCCCGGCCACGTTGACGATGTCCATGGCCGAGGAGAAGGGCGGGGAATAGCAGACCTCCAGGTTGGAGACCTCCGAAAGGTCCGAACGGGAGGCGATGAGCGGGGCGATGGCGTCCACGCGGGCCTTGACCGCGTCCAGCGTGGGCCCATAGGCCTCCACCCCCAGGATCCGGCGCGTCCGCCCGTCCGCAATGATCTTCATGAACATGAGCTCGGAGCCCGGGTAGAAGTGGGCCCGATCCGGCTGCACCACAAAGGCGGTCATGGGGGAGAAGCCCGCCTGCCTGGCCTGCTCGGTGGTCAGCCCGGCGCGGGCCAGCCCGTGCTCGAAGACCTTGAGACAAAAGTTGCTCACCACCCCGGGAAATTGGTCCGTGCATCCGGCGATGTTGTTCGCGATCACCCGGCCCTGCCGGTTGGCCAGGGAGCCCAGGGGCAGGATCATGTAGTCCCCGCTCACCAGATGCCGCTGCTCGATGCAGTCGCCTCCGGCGTAGATATGCGGATCCGAGGTCATGAGCCGGCTGTTGACCAGCACGCCCCTATTGGGCCCCAGGGCCAGGCCGGCTTCCTCGGCCAGCTTGGTATTGGGCCGCACCCCAACGCTGAAAATCACCGCCTGACAGGGGATCTCTCCCTGCGAGGTCTCCACTGCGGCGACCCCGTTTTCCTCGTCCCCCAGGACCCGGTTCACCTTGGTCCCGGTGTACACGGAAATATCATTGTCCCGGAGATTCTTCTCCACCATCCGGGCCGTGACCGGAGTCACCGCCGCGGGAAGGACCTGGTCCATCATCTCCACCAGGGTCGTCTCCGTGCCCCACAGATCAGTCAGCGCCTCGGCCATCTCCAGGCCGATGGCCCCGCCGCCCACGACAACGGCGGATTCCAGCTGGCCGGAGCTGAGCATGCCCTTGATCCGCTCCGCGTCGTGCAGGTTGGAGACCACGTACACCCCAGGCAGGTCGCTGCCGGGCAGCGGAGGAAGCATCGGGGTGGCTCCGGTGGCGAGCACCAGATCGTCGTATTCCAGGCTCTCCTCTGTGCCATCATCCACATCCCGATACAGAACCCGCTTGTTAGCCCTATCGATGGAGAGGACCTCTTTCCCGGTTCGAGCCTCGAAGTGCTTCACGTCGCGGAAAAAGGCCTCGTCCCGAACCATGTGATACATGGTCTTGCGCAGCTCCTCCAGGTCGGAGACGTCTCCCCCCACGTAATAGGGAATGCCGCAGCCCCCGTAGGAGATCCTCCGGTCCCGGTCCAGGAGGATGACCTCGGTATCCGGGGCGCAGCGCTTCAAGCGGGATCCCACCTTCGGTCCCAGCGCCACTCCGCCGATAATCACCACGCGTCGGGCCATATTCCGCCTCCTTCCGGATCTTGTAATAATAAAAAAAGCCGCCCCGTGGGGCGGCTTAAGCATTTTCTCGCGTCCTCTAGGATTCGCCTTGATCCGGCATATTGACCTCTGCCAGATCCTCGCCGAGGTATTCCCGTTCGTTCTCTCCGAGGACTCCCATGGAGAGACAGATCAGGGTCCAGAGGTGCACCACGGGGAAATTCCCTCCGAAGTGCTCGCTCAGGTCGTGGATCTGGGAATGGCAGTTGTGGCAGGGAGTGATGCAGTAATCCGCTCCCGTGGCCATGATCTGGTCGAACTTGGTCTTGCCGTAGGCCCGCCTGTCGTCGGCGAATCCGGTGGCCTGCAGGAAGCCGCCGCCTCCGCCGCAGCAGAAGTTGTTCGACCGGTTGGGCTGCATGTCCACGAAGTTCTCCTCGCCCACCACGGACTTGACCACGAAGCGAAGCTCATCGGCCACGTCGTCGCCATAGCACTTTCGCACCAGCTGACAGGGATCCTGGACGGTGAACTTGACCTTGAGGTCGTCGTTCCAGCTGGGATCCACCGGAAGCCGGCCCTCGCGGATCCACTGCGCGTAGAGGTAGATAATGCTCTGGATCTGGAAGTTGTGCTCAATACCGAACTTGCGCAGTCCCTCCTGGACTGCATACATTTCGTGGCCTCACTCCGTGTTGAGCCAGTATTTGGCTTTCAGGTTGTCCACTGCCTGGACCTTGTTCCGCACGATCTTCTCCCAGCCGTCGTCGTCGGAAAGGAACATGCAGTAGTTTTCCGCGGCCCAGCCAGCGGTGCCGTAGGTCCAGTTCGCGCCGGCCATGTGCATGATCTTCCACAGGGGCACCATCTCGTCCGGCTCGGTCACCGGCTCGCGGGAGTTCTGGTTCAGGAACAGCTCCGCCCCTTCCTTGTTGATGGGGACCTCCATGTCCTTGAACCGGGGCTGGTTCTCCCGGATTTCCTCCAGGACGTCCTCCACCACGAACTTGAAGTCCTCGGACCCGGCGCCCATGGCGCTAGCGCTTTCGTTCTGCAGAGCGGCGTCACAGGACCCCCTGATCCCCTTGGGCCGCTCCTCGCGGGGCCACCTGGCCCGGGCGTTGTACACCAGGCGCGGGATGTCGATGCTCATGGGGCAGGCATGGACACAGCGCCGGCATTGGGTGCAGGTCCAGACCCAGGGATGCTTGGTCACTTCCTCGTCCAGGCCCAGCGCGGCCATGCGCAGGAATTTTCTGGGATCCATCCCCTGCAGGCCGGAGGCGGGGCATCCCGACGAGCAGGCACCACAGGTGAGGCACAGGTTGAGATTGCCCCCTTCGGGCAGCGCGTTCATCACCTCTTCCATGAAGGTGGTCTCGTGCGGCCCACCTTCCAGTCTTATAGCGGCTTCAGCCATGTCTCCTCCTTGCCAGTCCCTTATTGGTTTGGCGGATTGTCTCCAAAGCGCTTCGCAGGACGCGGGCAGACACGGAACCGACCATATCCTCGCCGGCTGGCTGCCCCCTTTGCCCTCAGGACGAAACAGAACGCTTTGCCCCGTAGCCGGAATGGCCGGGAAATCCTTCTCCTCCGCCCAGAAGTGAATAAAAATTCGCATTCCAGTATTAATCCGCTCACATCGTTTTGTCAATTCATGAAGCCCGTTTTTTTCTCCTTGCAGAGGCGCCAAGGAGCCCCTCTGCCTGGCCCCTCTGCGGGGCTTGCTGGACACACCCCTCCACCTAGTGGAACCTCCGGCGCATTGCGTCCGACCTCCTTGACAAGCCTGGGGGCCTTTACTACTTTGCGATGAATGAATATTCATTCATGCTCTTTTCAACTTGCCGGACGGTAAGTTCTGTAATCCGCACAAAAGATACGGAGGTATGCCATGCAACGCATCAAACGGGCAGGAGTACTCGGCGCCGGGGTGATGGGGGCCACCATCGCCGCCCATATGGCCAACGCCGGGCTTGAAGTAGTTCTTCTGGACATCGTTCCCAAGGAGCTCAATGAGGAGGAGACGCAAAAGGGCCTGACCCTGGACAGCCCCCAGGTCCGCAACCGCATCGCTCGCCAGGGCCTGGAATCCCTGTACAAGACCAAGCCAGCCCCCTTTCTGCAGAACGACTACGCCCGTCTCATCGAAGTGGGCAACTTCGAGGACGACATGGACAAGCTCGGGGACTGCGACTGGGTTATCGAGGTCGTGGTGGAGAACATGGACATCAAGAAGAAGGTCCTGCCCAACGTGGCCTCCCACCTCAAGGAGGGAGCGGTGCTCTCCTCCAACACCAGCGGCCTGTCCATCAACGAGATGGCCACCGCCCTGCCCCAGCAGGTGCGACGGAACTTCATGGTCACCCACTTCTTCAACCCGCCCCGCTACATGCGGCTCATGGAGGTCGTGGGCTGCGACGACGCCGATCCGGCCGTGGTCCGGAACATGGCGGACTTCCTCAACAAGCGCCTGGGCAAGGGCATCGTCTTCTGCAAGGACACCCCCAACTTCGTGGGCAACCGCATCGGGGTCTACTCCATCGCCAAGTCCTTCCAGCACATGGTGGATCTGGGCATGAGCGTGGAGGAGGTGGACGCCGTGGCCGGCAAGCCCACGGCGCGCCCCAAGACGGCCGCGTTCAAGACCACGGATCTGGTCGGCCTGGACACCATGGCCCACGTGGCCAAGAACTCCTACGACAACCTCCCCCAGGACGAGGAGCGCGAGGCCTTCCTGCTGCCCGACTGGGTGGACACCATGCTGGCGAACAACCAGCTCGGGGACAAGACCAAGCAGGGCTTCTACAAGAAGGAGAAAACCTCCGAGGGCGAGCAGCGCTACTACTGGGACTATGAGGCGGGCGAGTACAAGCCCATCCAGAAGCCCAAGTTCGACTCCCTGAAGCTGGCCAGGATGGCCAAGACCACGGGCGAGAGCCTCAAGGCGGTGATCCAGGGCGAGGACAAGGCCGCGGAGTTCGCCTGGCGCAATCTGCGGGACACCCTGCTCTACGCCTACAGGCGCATCCCCGAGATCGCGGACGACATCGTGAACATCGACAACGCCATGCGATGGGGCTTCAACTGGGAGCTGGGGCCCTTCGAGATGTTCGACGCCATCGGGGTGAGCTCCTTCGTGCAACGAGCGGAGGGCGACGGCATCCAGGTGCCGGAGAAGCTGAAGCAGGTGGAGTGCTTCTACAAGGTGGAGGGCGGCACCCGCTACTACCTGGACGTAGTGAACGACGTCTTCCGTGAGGTCCCCACCAAGCCGGAGCAGATCGATCTGAACCTGGTGCGCAAGGCCGGCGGCGTGGTGGAGGCAGGCGAGAACTCCTCCATCCTGGACCTGGGCGACGGGGTTTTCTGCCTGGAGTTCCATTCCCCCCAGAATTCCATCAGCGACGACATGCTGGACATGACCATGCGCTGCGTGGAGCGGGCCGAGCGCGAGGGCACCGCCATCGTGGTGGGGAACCAGGGCGAGCGCTTCTCCGTGGGCGCCAACCTCTTCCTTCTGGCGGCCGGTGTCCAGGAGGGCCAGTGGGACCAGATCGATCAGACCATCAACAAGTTCCAGCAGGCCACCCTGGCCCTGAAATACGCCCAGGTCCCGGTGGTTGCCGCGCCCTTCTGGATGGCCCTGGGCGGGGGCTGCGAGTTCTGCCTGCACAGCGACGCCATCAACGCCTATATGGAGACCTACATGGGCCTGGTGGAGATGGGCGCCGGGCTGCTCCCCGCCGGCGGCGGAGTCAAGGAGCTCTGCGTCCGGGCCGTAGAGATGGAGGAAACCTACGGGGTGAGCTCCCAGGACATCCTGTTCAAGTTCTTCCAGAACATCGGTCAGGCCAAGGTGTCCCAGGGCGCGGACGACGCCTTCAACCTGGGCTACATGCGCAAGGGCGACTCCGTGACCTTCGATATCGACAGCTTGCTGGGCGACGCCAAGCAGAAGGCCCTGGCCCTGGCCGCGAACTACCGTCCCCGGCATCCCCGGCCCATCAAGGCCCCGGGCCGGGACGTGGCCGCGAGCATCAAGAGCCAGCTCTGGAACATGAAGGAAGGCAACTTCATCACCGAGTACGAGTACGAGATGGGCGGCGAGGTCGCGCACGCCCTCTGCGGAGGCGACGTGGACCCCGGCACCCCGATCACCGAGCAATATCTCCTGGATCTGGAGCGGGACGGCTTCATCCGCCTCTGCAAGAACCAGAAGACGCAGGAGCGCATCGAGCATATCCTCAAGACGAACAAGCCCCTGCGCAACTAATCCCTGCGTCCCGACTGAGGGCGAGAATTCCAGGAGCCCCCGGCCGGACCGTCCGACAGCGAGCGCGTCGGGGGCTGCTTGGCCAAAAAAAGCACGTAACAGGCTCTTGAAAAAGTCCTTATCAGACAGGCGTTTAAAAATTCCAAGTGCAAGGCGCGAAAAAAGTTCAAGCTCGTAGCGTAGACCGCCTACGTGAGAGTTTGAACTTTTTGAAGCAACGCAGCAATTGGAAGATTTTTAACGCCCTGTCAAGGAGAAACATCAGGGAGGTCTCAAATGCGTAAAGCCTATATCCTTAAAGCCGTACGAACGCCCGGTTGCCGGGCCAAACGGGGCAAGTTCGCCAACGTCCGCCCGGACGATCTGGCCACCACCGCACTGAAGGGCCTGCTGGAGCGGACCGGCGTCGATCCCAGCCAGGTGGAGGACGTGATCCTAGGCTGTTCCTTTCCCGAGGGAGAGCAGGGCATGAACGTGGGCCGCATGGCGGCCCTGGGCGCCGGAATCCCCTACGAGGTCCCGGGCCAGACGGTGAACCGCTTCTGCTCCTCCGGGCTGCAGTCCATTTCCATGGCCGCGGAGCGGATCATGGCCGGATTCGCGGACTGCATCATCGCCGGGGGCACCGAATCCATGACCAAGGTCCCCATGGGCGGGAAGAACTACTCCGCCAACCCCGAGCTCGTGGGCTGGTGGCCCGGGGCGTACGCCAACATGGGCATCACCGCGGAGAAGGTCGCGGAGAAGTACGGCATCTCCCGCGAGCGCCAGGACGAGTTCGGGCTGCAGAGCAATCGCAGGGCCCTGCAGGCCATCGAGCAGGGGAAGTTCAAGGAGGAGATCGTTCCGGTGAACGTGGAGCGGTCCAAGGTCAAGAACAACAAGCTGGAGAAGACCACCGAGCTCGTGGACATCGACGACGGCCCCCGGGACTCCACCCCGGAAAAGATGGCCAAGCTCAAGACCCCCTTCAAGCAGGACGGCTCGGTCACCGCGGGCAACTCCTCCCAGATGACCGACGGGGCCGCGGTGACCATGGTGGTCTCCGAAGACTTCGTGAAGAAGCTGGGGCAGGATCCCATGGCCCGCTTCGTAGGCTACGACGTGAAGGGCGTTCCCCCGGAGCTCATGGGCATTGGGCCCTCCAAGGCCATCCCCGGGGTGCTGGAGAAGTGCGGGCTCTCCGTGAATGATATCGGTCTGGTGGAGCTCAACGAGGCCTTCGCCTCCCAGGCCCTGTACTGCATGGACACGGTGGGCCTGTCCCAGGACTACGTCAACGTCAACGGCGGGGCCATCGCTCTGGGACATCCCCTGGGCTGCACCGGGGCCAAGCTGACCACCACCCTGCTCCACGAGATGCATCGCCGCGACGTACGCTACGGCGTGGTTTCCATGTGCATCGGCGGGGGCATGGGCGCTGCCGGGATCCTGGAAAAGGTCTAGCCGCGTAAACACCCTGGGAACGCAACAGGGCCGGCGGGGTGTTCTCCGCCGGCCCTTTTTCATAGAGGACAGAACCATGACCACACACGGATCGGGATCGCTCCGGCGACGGGTACCCTTCCTGGATGAAATCAAGGGGTTTCTGGCTCCCGAGGAGGGGGAGGCCCTGTACAGGGCGGGGCGCGAGTGCGGCGGCCTGGAGCGGCCCTGTCTGGAGATCGGTGGCTACTGCGGGCTGTCCACGGTCTATCTGGGCCTGGGCGTGCGGGACGCGGGAGGGATCCTCTTTTCCATCGACCATCACCGCGGCTCGGAGGAGCATCAGCCCGGAGAGGGGTTCCACGACCCACAGCTCTTCGACCGGGAGCGGGGATGCGTGGACTCCTTCCCGGAATTCCGGCGCACGGTGAGCCGGGCCGGGCTGGAGGACACGGTCGTGCCCGTGGTGGCCCCCTCCGCGGTCACCGCCCGCATGTGGGCCACCCCCCTGTCCCTGGTCCTCATCGATGGCGGGCACAGCCCCGAGGCCGCCTGGACCGACTACCGCGGCTTCGTCCACCACATCGTCCCCGGAGGGCTCCTGGTCATCCACGACGTCTTCCTCGATCCCAGAGAGGGCGGCCAGGCCCCGCGCGAAATCCGCGACGCCGCCCTGGCTTCCGGGCTCTTCCGCTCCGAGTCCCTGGTCACCTCCCTGGCCCTGCTTCGCCGCATCCCTCACTGACAGCCGCCTCCACCGCGGGCTCGGGCAGAGGCGTATCGGTGAACAGCCCCGCCGCCGGAGTGATCCGGTACAGGGCGTCCGCGGCCAGGAGCACCGCGGCGGCGGTCCAGGTGGGGCGCTCCCGCGGCCAATAGAGATTCAGTGCCCGCTGGTACCCCGTCCAGTATCCCCCGTCGCAGCGGCACCCCTGGAGCCATCCGAAGAGCCGGGCCGCCCGGGAGGAGGCTCCGATGCCCAGGAGGCTCAGCACCAGCTCGCAGGATTCGGCCACCGTGATCCAGGGCTCGTCGCTGACGCAGCGGCATCCCAGCCCCGGCTCGACGAAGGCGGACCACCGCCGCATGATCAGCCGCCCGGCGCGATCTCCGTCAATCACTCCGGACAGGACCGGATAGAACCAGTCCATGGCGTAGCGCTCCTTGGAGGGCCAGGTGCGGTCGAAACGGTCCCTCCTCTCCCGAATGGCCCGGCCGAGCCGCGTCCTGGCCTCGGCCCAGGCCGGGCGCCTTCGCCCCAGGAGCGCGGCGATGCCCAGGCCGCATTCCAGGCTTTTGTACACGCTGCTGCACCCGGTCACCAGGGCGTCTGGATAGGCTGCGCCCCCGGGAAGCCGAGCCCAGGCCACCTCCCCCTGCTCCGACTGCAGGGAACAGGCGAAGTCCAGCCCCTTTTCCGCCGCGGGCCACATCCGGGCCAGAAAACCAAGGTCCCCGGTGGTCAGGTAGTAATGCCACAGCCCCGTGGCCAGGTAGGCGCTGTGATGGGCCTCCTTCCGGCTGGTATCCACTGGGCGGCTGTCCGCGTACGCGGGCCAGAACCCGCCGTCCGGCAGCTGATTCCGGGCGCACCAGAGGTAGGCCCGCCTGGCCCGGCGGGGATAGCCGGCAAGGGCCAGTCCCATGGCGGACTCGATATGGTCCCAGGGATCCAGAATCCCGCCCCCGTACCAGGGCACGGCCCCGGAGGGGAGCTGGACCGAGGCGATATATCGGCCGGTCCGGGCGAAGTACCGGGCCGGAAAGAAGTGTCTGGTCAGAATGAGCGTGCTCACGGGACCTCCAGAGGACAGAAGACAGA
>CAYFSD010000002.1:0-9693 GCA_964345705.1 uncultured Desulfohalobiaceae bacterium | reverse complement strand
ACGTCAGGTGAACATCGGTTGTCTAACGCGGAACGCAGAACGCAGAACGTGCAACGGTGAATCCAATCCTCACTCCCGAGTGAAATACATCGCCACGCTCTTGCCCAGCAGCGGATCCAGGAGCTTCTCCAGCCAGCGGGTGCAGCGCGGGGCGGACAAAAGGTCCCAGACCAGGAGCCGATGATACAGCCGCACCGGCAGCCACGTCTCCCGCCTGCTCCAGCGCAGGCACTTGAGCCACCAGTAGGGAGTGTGCAGGCCGTGGGCATAGTGCCCGCCCTCGTAGCGGAACCCCAGCCCCGCAACCTCTTCCCGCAGGGCCTTGGCCCGGAAGATGCGCACATGCCCCCCGGGCTCGCTGCGATAGCCCCGGCTCAGCCACCAGCAGACCCGTTCCGGGCCCCTGCGGGGCACGCTTAAGCCCAGCCTCCCGCCGGGACGCAGGACCCGCCGGATCTCCGCGAGCGCCGCGCCGTAATCCGGCAGGTGCTCCAGAACCTCGCTGCAGATCACCGCGTCCAGGCTGCCTGAGGCGAAGGGTAGCTCCCGGCATTCGCCGCGCATGATCAGCCAGCCCGAGGAACCGTCCGAACCGGACGGAAAGTAGACTTCACAGCCATCGCGGGCCTTGTGCAGGGCCTCGCGATCCCGATCCAGGCCGTACACCCTGAGCCCGCGGCGATCGTGCAGGGCGTGGATGTGCCGTCCCTGCCCGCAGCCCATGTCCAATACAGCCCGTCCCGGCCCCGGTTCCAGTCTTTCCGGATCAATGGTTCGCATGGGATGGGCTCCGGTCCTCGGGGATTTCCGACTCCAGCAGCCGCCGATAGACCGCCTCCGTCTGTTTCGCTGCGCAGTGCCAGGTGAAGTGCTGCTCCACCCGCTGCCTGGCCCGGCCGGCTAGCTCGGCGGCATACCCCGGGTCGCGCAGGAGGCGGCCGATCGCCCCGGCCAGGGACCAGCTGTCCGCCGGGGGGACGAGCTCCCCCGCGTCCCCCACGACTTCGGGCAGAGCGCCGCCGGTGGTGGAGACCAGGGGGCGGCCGCAGGCCATGGCCTCCACCGCGGGCAGGCCGAAGCCCTCGTACAGGGAGGGGACCACGGCAACCCGGGCCTTGGCGTATTCCACTGCGACCTCCTCCCGGCTCAGGCCGGAGCGAAAGACAACCCTGTCCTCGAGCCCCAGCTCCCGGATCAGCCTGGCGGTGCGGCCGTTGTCCGCTCGCTTGCCCAGAACGCGGAGCTCAACCCCGGGGAACTCCCGCTGCAAAAGAGGCAGGGCCCGCAGGAGATAGGCCAGTCCCTTAATGGGGACGTCGGCGCTGGCCGTGGCCATGATCCGCTCCGGCCTCGGGGTGACTCCGGGCATGGGCCGAAAGATCCCCGTATCCACCCCGTTGGGCACCACCTCCATATTATCCCGGGCAACGCCGAAGTCCTGCTCGATATCCCCGAGTGAGGCCCGGGATACAGTGATGATGCGATCCAGTCCCCGCGCCACCCGTTTCTGCATGCGCAGGAAACCGTGCCAGCGGCGGATCAGAAGGCGGATGCCCCACCTTTCCTCCCGCTGCAGGGCGTGGCGCAGATCCCGGGTGATGGGATGATGGATGGTGGAGACCACGGGGACTCCGCGACGCCGCAGCTGCAGCAGACCGAAACACAGGCTCTGGTTGTCGTGCACCACGTCGTATTCCCCGAAGCGGGCCAGGAGCCAGTCCCTGGCCCGTTCCCCGAAAAGGCGCGGCTCGGGAAAGCCGCCGCTCACGATGCCCAACCATTCCCGCAGATCCCGCAGGGACCGGAGCCCCCGATCCGCGATGGCGTCCCGGAAGCGCGGATAGCCGTAGCAGTTCATTCCCGGCAGAGGCACCAGCCCCACTCCGGGATCCAAATCGGGATAGGGCTCCCCGCTGATCACGTCCACTCTGTGGCCCAGATCCCGCAGGGCCCGGCTCAGGTGCCGCACATACACCCCCTGACCTCCACAGAAGGGATCGCTGCGGTAACTCAAAAGCGCTATTCGAAGACTGCGCGGGGCGTTCCGGCGAAGCCCCGCTTCGGCCCCACTGCCTTGAGCCGCGGCTCGTCCCTGGGCTCCCCCGCTGTCGCGCTGCAGGCGCATAAACTCCCTCGTTTCGCGTTCGGCGTTTACGGTTATCGGTTATCTGTTATCTGTTCCTCGCTCTTCCTTCCTCGTTCTTCGTTCTTCCTTCTTCGTATTTCCTATTTCGTGCTTCGTGCTTCGTATTTCGTCAGGTTTAAGGTGCCCGGGGCTCATCAGCGTTTCAGTGAACCGCCTCTCTCTTCCGTCCTTCCCCCCGTCTTCTGTCTTCCGCCTTCCGTCTTCCGCCTTCCGCCCTCCGTCTTCCGTCCTCTGTCTTCTGCCCTCTGACATCCGACGTCCGACATCCGATCTCCGACCTCCGACCTCTGAATCCTCTTCCCCTTGACATGGTAGGAAGACTTAGGTAGCTTGCGCCTGAATGAATATTCATTCAGAATTTTAGGACAAGCACCGGAGAAAATCAAGCCGTGAACCCAACCAAAAAACGCGAGAAATACGAACAAATCCTGGAAGCCGCCATCCGCGTCTTCGCCAGGCAGGGGTACTACAACTCCACCATCTCCCAGGTGGCTCGCGAGGCCGGTGTGGGTGACGGCACCATCTACCTCTACTTCAAGAACAAGGACGACATCCTGGACAACTTTTTCAGCTACAAGACCACCCAGATCTTCTCCCAGTTCAAGGAGGAGGTGGACTGCTGCCACAACGCCCTGGACAAGCTGAGCCAGCTCGTGGCCTGCCACCTGAAGGAGTTCGAGCAGAACCGCGACCTGGCGGTGGTCTACGAGGTGGAGACCCGGATGCGGCGCCATCTCTCCGACGAGAAGATCAAGGAGATGTCCAGGATGTACTTCGATCTCGTGGCCGAGATCGTGGAGCAGGGCCAAGAGGAAGGGACCATCCGGAAGAACATCCCCATCCACCTGGTCAAGCAATACCTCATCGGCGCAGTGGACGAGGTGATCACCACCTGGCTCTATTCCTCCAGGGAATACAGGCTCATCACCATGGCCGAGCCCCTGGTGGACCTGTTCATCAACGGCATCGGCACCTCCGAGGCCTCGGCCGACGGCCCCTCGGTTCGGGCTGACGCAACCCCCTAGCCGTCCAGGGACAAGCTCTTTCCCGGCAGGGCGGAGATCGCGGGAACGAGGCCCCGAAAAGCACCACGCGGTGCGAGCTTTTCGGAGCACCCAGCGATGGCACAATTTTCCCCGCTCTGCGCGGATAACCATCAACACCAAGCAAGGAGCGCAGCACAATGGCACAGCAAATCGCCGACCGCCGGGACATCGACTTCGTCATGTTCGAGCAGTTCGCGGTGGACCAGCTCAGCCAGCATGAGCAGTTCGCGGAGTTCAATCGCAAGACCATCGAGATGATCGTCAAGGAGGCCCGCAATCTGGCCCTGAAGGAGATCCTGCCCACGAACCAGATCGGGGACCAGAAGGGGGTCAGCCTGGAGAACGGCCAGGTCAAGGTCCCCGAGGAGTTCCACAGGGCATACAAGCTCTATTGCGAGGGCGAGTGGGTCGGAACCACGGAAAACCCGGACTACGGCGGACAGGGCATGCCCAAGGCCGTGGGCATGGGCGCCAGCGACTACCTCCTGGGCGCCAACACCGCCCTGAACCTCTACATCGGGCTCACCGTGGGCGCGGGCCATCTCATCGAGGAGTTCGGCACCGAGCAGCAGAAGCAGATGTTCCTGAACAAGCTCTACACCGGGCAGTGGGCCGGGACCATGCTGCTCACCGAGCCCCAGGCCGGCTCGGACCTGGGCGCCATCACCACCGAGGCCAAGCCCAATGGGGACGGGACCTACAGCCTCTCCGGGCAGAAAATCTTCATCACCGGCGGGGACCAGGACATGACAGAGAACATTGTCCATCCCGTCCTGGCCCGTATCGAGGGGGCCCCCGCGGGCACTTCCGGGATCTCCCTCTTCATCGTGCCCAAGTACTGGGTCAACGAGGACGGCAGCCTGGGCGAGTTCAACGACATCGTCTGCACCGGCACCGAGGAGAAGATGGGCATCCACGGCAGCTCCACCTGCACCATGACCCTCGGGGATAAGGGCCAGTGCAAGGGCCTGCTCCTGGGTCAGGAGAACAAGGGCATGCGCGAGATGTTCCTCATGATGAACCAGGCCCGTCTCCTGGTGGGCATGCAGGGACTGGCCCTGGCCACGGCCTCCTACATGAACGCGGTGAACTACGCTCGGGAGCGCGTGCAGGGCAGACACCTGATGAACCTGGCGGACAAGAGCGCCCCGGCGGTGCCCATCATCCAGCATCCCGACATGCGGCGGATGCTGCTGAACATGAAGGTCTACGTGGACGGCATGCGCAGCCTGATCTACTACGCCAATCTCTGCCAGGACCTGAGGGACCTGGCGGAAACCGAAGAGGAGCAGGAGAAGTACCAAAACATCATCGAGGTGCTCATCCCCATCTGCAAGGCCTACTGCACGGACAAGGCCATCGATGTCTGCAATCTGGGAATCCAGGTCTACGGGGGCTTTGGCTACACCAGCGACTATCCCCAGGAGCAGCTCCTGCGCGACTGCCGCATCACCCCCATCTATGAGGGGACCAACGGGATCCAGGCCATGGACCTGCTCGGCCGCAAGCTGGGCATGAAGAAGGGCAAGGCCATCATGGATCTCATGGGCGAGGTGCAGCAGACCATCAACCAGGCCAAGGAGGTCTCCCGCGTGGCCGGATCCGCCGAGGTGGTGGAGAAGGCGACGAACAAGCTGGGCGAGGTCTCCATGAACATCGGGGCCAAGGCGGCCTCCGAGGAGGTGATGAAGGCCTTCGCCAACGCCTATCCCTTTATGGAGGTGAGCGGCGACGTGACCATGGCCTGGATGCTCCTGTGGAGGGCCCGCGTGGCCGCAGAGAAGCTGGAGAGCGCCAAGAAGAAGGACGTTCCCTTCTACGAGGGCCAGATCAAGACCATGGAATACTTCGTCAACTCCGTATTGCCCATCACCCTGGGCAAGATGGATCTCATCAACAACCTCGACGCGACCGCCGTGGAGATGGAAGAGGACCACTTCGGAGGCAAATAATCGCGCGCCCGGCCGCGGCGGCGGGCTTCCGCCGCGGCCGAATGCGCCAAATGCGGAACAAGGATCGCGACCATGGAACACATACTCCTTCCACCGGCGGAGATCTCCTTTTTGGGTCTTCCCGGGACGGTGCTCGGGCTACTCATCCCGCTCGTGGGCATCGCCGTCTTCTGCTACATCATCGCCAGGCGCCTCATCCCCCTGGCCAAGGGGACATCCGACCCCCGCTTCGACCGTTTTGGCACACGGATCAAGAACGTGCTCCTCTACTGGCTGGCCCAATACAAGCAACCCCGCTACCGGCTCGCCGGGATTCTGCACATCGTCATCTTCGCCGGGTTCATCATCCTGGCCATCCGCTCCATCACCCTGGTCATCATCGGATTCTCCCCGGAATTCGTCTTCCCCGGGCTGAGCGGCGCGGCAGGCACGGTGTACAGCGTGCTCAAGGACTACGCCGCCACCGCCGTGTTCATCGCCTGCATCATCGCCGGGATCCGGCGCGGCGTGTTCAAGCCGGAGCGCTACCGGGTGCCGGCCAAGTACGGCGAGGAGCACACCTGGGAGGCCATCTTCGTTCTGGGCCTCATCGGGGGCCTCATGGTTTTCGAGGGCCTCTTCGAGGCCACCGCGGTCGCGGCCCAGGCCCAGCAGGGCGGGGCCACGGAGCTCATCGCCCCGCTCAGCCTGGCCTGGCTCTTCAGCGCCGTCCTGGGGCAGGTCCCGGTCCCGGCGCTGCAGTCCCTGCACAGCGCATCCTTTTTCCTCCACGACATCATTTTCTTTTTCTTCCTCTGTTATCTCCCCTTCGGCAAGCACTTCCACGTGATCACCTCCATCTTCAACGTGGTCTTCGCCAAGCTGGACCGCGGCCGGATCAAGCCGGTCAAGTGGGGAGTGAGCGACGAGGAGCTGGACAATCTGGACGCCTTCGGGGTGCGGTATCCGGAGGACTTCTCCTGGAAGCACATGCTCGACTTCTACACCTGCGTGGACTGCGGCAGGTGCTCGGACAACTGCCCCGCGAACACGGTGGGACGGCCGCTGTCCCCGCGCTTCATCACCATCAAGACGCGGGACGAGATGTTCGACCGGTTTCCCGTGCTCGGACAGATCAAGCCGCGCGAAACCCTTCTGGGCCGCGTCATCGAGGAGGACGCGGTCTGGTCCTGCACCACCTGCGGCGCCTGCGAGGAAGAGTGCCCGGTGATGAACGAGTACATCGACAAGATCGTCGAGCTCCGCCGGGCCATGGTGGAGGAGGGACGGGTTCCCCAGTCCCTGCAGAAGCCGCTTAGCTCCCTGGAGAAGCGCGGCAATCCCTACGGCAAGCCGGAAAAGAAGCGCCAGGAGTGGACCCAGTCCCTCCCCGAGGAGATCCAGGTCCGGGTGGCCGGCTCCAAGGATCAGCCCGCGACCCTCTACTTCCCGGACAGCGCAACCTCCTATGACGAACGGCTCCAGGAGATCGCCCGCTCCGCCGCCGCCATCCTGCACTACTGCGGGGAGGACTTCGGCATCCTGGGCAAGGCGGAGCGCGACAGCGGCCACGAGGTGCGGCGCTTCGGGGAGGAGATGCTCTTCCAGACCCTGCGCGACGCCAACACCCAGGCCGTGGAAAAGAGCGGGGCCGAGCGGGTGGTCACCTCCGATCCCCACGCGTTCAACGCCCTGACCAAGGACTACGACAGCGTCCCGCCCACGCAGCACATGAGCCAGTACATCCTGGACAAGATCCGCTCCGGCGCGATCAAGCTGAAGCCCATGCAGGAGGAGGCATCGATGGTCACCTATCACGATCCATGTTATATGGGCCGGCACAACCTCCTCTACGACACCCCGCGCCAGGTCCTGGACGCTATTCCCGGCCTGACCCGGGTGGAGATGGAGCGCAGCCGAGACCGCTCCTTCTGCTGCGGCGGCGGAGGCCTCATGCTCTACTACGAGCCGCCGGAGGAGAATCAGCGCATGGGCCAGAAGCGGGCCCAGATGGTGGCCGAGGCGGGCGCGGACCTGGTGGTCAGCTGCTGCCCCTTCTGCCTGACCAATCTGGAGGACGGGATCAAGACCAGCGGGTACGAGGGGCAAGTCCAGATCATGGATCTCACCGAGCTCGTGGCCCGGCATCTGGACTGGGACGCCAAGCCAGCCGAGCAGGAGACCTCGTAACAGTCCCTGCAGCACGAAGGGGCACGGCCCGGAACCGAACAGCTAACCCCAATAATCGGAGGTGGAGGTATGAATATTCTCGTATGCGTCAAGCGGGTCCCCGACCCCGCGGAGAACGAAATCGAGATAAACAGAGACGGCAGCGACATTGAGCGCGAGGATCTGGTTTACTCGGTGAATGAGTGGGACAACTACGCCGTGGAGGAGGCCATTCAGATCCGGGATCAGCACGGCGGCAGCGTCACCGTGGTCAGCGTGGGCGACGAGGACTCCGAGGAGGTCCTGCGCCGCGAGATGGCCATGGGCGCGGACCAGGGCATCCTGGTCTCCGACGACGCCTTCGAGGGCTCCGACGGCCGCGGCATCGCCACCATTCTCAAGTCGGTGGCGGAACAGGGCGAGTACGACCTCATCCTCACCGGCGCCCAGAGCGACGAGGGCGCGGCCCAGATCGGGGGCATGCTCGCGGCCATGCTCAACCAGCCCTATGCCTCTCTGGTGAACGAGATCCAGGTCCAGGGCGGGACCACGCTCCAGGTGGGCCGCGAAATCGAGGGCGGCAACCAGGAGGTCAGCGAGATCGAGCTGCCCTGCGTCCTGTCCATCCAGTCCGGGATCAACGAGCCGCGCTACGTGGGCATCCGGGGCATCCGCAAGGTCTCCGGGGTGGAGATCCCGGAGAAGGACGCCTCCGAGCTCGGCCTGTCCGAGGACCAGGTGGGCGAGAAGGCCGCCCGGGTCCAGCGCGTGGACTACTTCCATCCCGAAATGGGCGAGGGCGCCGAAATCCTCGAGGGCAGCACCGAGGAGGTCGCCGAAAAGCTGGTCGAACTCCTCAAATCCAAAGGAGGGATGAAGTAATGAGCCGCCAGATCTTTGCCTATATAGAGCACACGAAGGGAGCCGTGGAGGACTCCGCGTACGAGCTGATCAAGGTCGCGGAACAAATCGATCCCCAGGCCCAGGTCACGGCCCTTCTCTTCGGCAGCGGCCAGGAGCTTGAAGACGCATGCCAGCAGGCGGCGGGCATCTATCCCGCGGTGTGGAAGGTGGACAAGCAGGAGCACAGCTATCCCAACGCCGAGCTCATCCGGCCCCAGCTGGTGAACCTCCTGCCCTCGGACGCCGTCTTCCTGACGCCCTTCGACACCTTCGGCATGGATCTCGCCCCCGGTCTGGCCATCAAGCTGGACTCGGCCCATGTCTCGGACATTGTGGGCCTGGACGGCGTTGAGGGCGACGCCCTCAAGACCGTGCGCCAGGAACACGGCGGCCAGGTGCACACCCATGTGCACTGCGACCTGTCCCAGGGCGCAGTGCTCTCCGTACGGGGCGGGGTCTTCCCCCAGAGCGAGGGCGGCCAGGAAGGCCAGGTCACGGACAAGACCGCTGACGCCGGGGACGTCCAGGCCGGCCGCAAGTTCCTGGAGGTGCGCGAGGCCGAGGTCGGCGATGTGGACATCACCAAGGAGGACATCCTCGTCTCCATCGGCCGCGGCATCGAGGAGGAGGACAACGTGGAGATCGCCCAGGAGCTGGCCGAGGCCATGGGCGGGGTGGTCTCCTGCTCTCGCCCGGTGGTGGACGCCAAGTGGATGGACAAGTCCCGGCAAGTGGGGACCTCGGGCATGACGGTCAAACCCAAGATCTACCTGGCCATGGGCATCAGCGGCTCCTTCCAGCACATGGGCGGAGTCAAGGGCAATCCCTTCATCGTGGCGGTGAACAAGAACCCCAAGGCCCCCATCTTCCAGGTGGCCCACGTGGGCGTGGTGGAGGACATGCTGGAGTTCGCCCCCGTGCTCACGGAGAAGGTCCAGGAGATGAAATAACCCCGGAGACACCGCTCTCCCGGAGACCAGGAAGGGGCGGTCGGCGGCTCGTGCCGCCGGGTGCCCCTTTTTTCTTCCCTGGCAAAACCGCACGGATCAACCATGCCTGACGCCAGTCTCGAGCTCACCCTGGACAAGCGCTGCATCGCCACCGAGGCCAAGCGGTCCTACGAGCGGGCCGTGTCTCAATATTTTCGCTCCCCTGGCTCCGCCGACCTGGAACACCGCATCGAGCTGCTCAAGGACCTCCTGGAGCAGGTGGACCTGCCCGGCCTCCGCGGGGCCCATCCCGAGCTCCGTGCCGGCGGAGGCCAGGTGCGCATTCTGCGCGAGGGGGACACCCTCCGCATCGAGGCCGGAGGGCGGGTCCTGCACAGCCAAACTCTTTCCCCCACGGACAAGGAAGGCTGACGGGATCTTACGGGAGCAGACACCGCAAGACATCACCGATGCCGCCACGTCGCTGCCCGTCTAGACGAAAGCAAAAGATTTTGGTAACTATTCAGCAAAAAAGTACTTGACAGGGTTTTGGTGACCAATTTGCGAAA
>CAYFSD010000001.1:0-21097 GCA_964345705.1 uncultured Desulfohalobiaceae bacterium | reverse complement strand
GGCGGGGCGGCGGGCGGAACCTTCCGGCCAGACTACCACTTGGTGTAGGGCAGGAACTTGCCGGACATGGTGCCCTTTGTTTTCAGCCCCTCAGCCGAATCTTACGGGCTCGGATAGGACTGGATCCTGTCACTGACCGCCCGTCCCAGCCAGTCGATCACCGCGCCCAGATGGCGCAGGTTGGTCATGCCCTCGGCGTCGCCGCGCACGTCGCCCTTGTCGAATCCGATCCCCATGTTCCAGTAGGTGGAGCCGGGCACGATCATCTGGGACATGAGGAACATGTGGTTGATCGTGTCGAAGGCGTGGGTCGCCCCGCCGCGACGGACGGCGACCACCGCCGCCCCGATCTTGCCCCGGAAGGGGACTCCGTTGGCCTGGCTGACCAGGCCGGAACGATCCAGCACCGCCTTGAGCTCGGCGCTCACATCGGTAAAATAGGTGGGCGAGCCCAGGATCAGGGCGTCGGCCCGGAGCATCCTCTCCATGACCTGGTTGAATGCGTCCGTGTCCACGGCGCAGCGCTGGTCCTTGTTCTCGAAGCACTTGTAGCAGGCGATGCAGCCGCGAATGTCCTCTCCCCCGACCTGCACCGTCTCCGTGTCCCAGCCGCTCTGCCTCAGGGGGGCCAGGACCTCGGCGAGCAGATGCGAGGTGTTGCCGTCCTTGCGGGGGCTGCCGTTCAGCGCGAGCGCGTACATAGCTCCTCCTTTGCTGTTCCAAAAGGATTACAGAGCGATCCAGCACATTATTGAAACACAGGCTCAGCCCCGGAGTCCAGCCTCCCGCACGGAAGGCGAATGCTCCCGGACGGGAAGCTCCCGCTTTTCGCAAATCCAACGCAGCCAAGGAGCACCCTATGCGCTTCCGAGAGGAAACGGACAGCCTGGGCCGGCGCCAGGTTCCCGGAAATGCCTATTACGGCGTCCAGACCCTGCGGGCCATGGAGAACTTCCAGGTCACCGGGATCAGCATCGCCCATTTCAACAAGCTCATTCAGGCCCTGGCCTGCGTGAAGAAGGCCGCCGCCCTGACCAACATGGAGCTGGGATTCCTTCCGGAAGAGATCGGCCTGCCCATCGTCCAGGCCGCCGAGGAAGTGCGCGAGGGCCTGCTGAACGACTCCTTCACCGTGGACATCATTCAGGGCGGGGCCGGGACCTCGGTGAACATGAACGCCAACGAGGTCATCTGCAATCGGGCCCTGGAGCTCATGGGCCATAGCAAGGGAGAATACGACTACTGCCACCCCAACAATCACGTCAATCTCTCCCAGTCCACGAACGACGTCTATCCCACGGCCATCCGCATCGCGGCGATCTGGTACGCCCGGGAGCTGAACCACGAGCTGCGCAGCCTGCGGAACGCCTTCCAGTCCAAGAGCCGGGAGTTCGAGTCGGTGCTCAAGATGGGCCGAACCCAGCTCCAGGACGCGGTGCCCATGACCCTGGGCCAGGAATTCGCCGCCTACGGGGTGAATATCGGGGAGGACGTGCAGCGTTTGGAGGAGTCCCTGAGCCTGTTGCGGGAAATCAACTTGGGGGGCACGGCCATCGGGACCGGGATCAACACCACGCCGGAATACGCGGAACACGTGTGTCAGAGGCTGTCGGACATCACCGGGCTGGAGCTGATGCGATCCCCGAATCTCATCGAGGCCACCAGCGATACCGGGGCCTTTGTCCAGCTCTCGGGCATCCTGAAGCGGATCAGCGTCAAGCTGTCCAAGATCTGCAACGACATACGGCTCTTGTCCTCCGGGCCCAACACCGGTCTGCAGGAGATCAACCTGCCCTCGGTTCAGCCCGGCTCCTCCATCATGCCGGGCAAGGTCAACCCGGTCCTCCCGGAGATGCTCAACCAGGTCTGCTACCAGGTCATGGGCAACGACCTCACCGTGACCTTTGCCAGCGAAGCCGGACAGCTGCAGCTCAACGTCTTCGAGCCCATCATCGCCTGCAATCTCTTCCAGTCCTTCCAGATACTGACCAACGGGTGCGCCCTGTTCAATACCAGGTGTCTGCAGGGGATCACGGCCAACACGGAGCGGTGTGCGATGATGGTCCGCAATTCCATGGGGCTGGCCACCGCCCTGGTGCCCTGCCTGGGATACGATCGGGCGGCGGAGCTGGCCAAGCAGGCCTGCGAGGAGAACAGGACCCTGTACGATCTGGTCCTGGAGCAGGGACTCATGACCCCCCAGGAGCTGGAGGATCTCCTGGACCCGGAGAAAATGACCTGTCCCAGGCCGCGCCGCAGGGGAGAAGAGGAATAAGGGGCCTGTCCGGCACGGGCCCTATCGGTTGCAGGGCCTGCCCACCGCCCTGCAGGGCGCTCCGCTCGCCCCTTGAATGGGCAGGGGCAGAATGAATACCTCCGCCAGGGGCCCCAGATGCTCGAGGCCGCACAAATTCTCCACGATCACCACCTCCGCTCCGAGCAGGAGCTTGTGGATCCCCTGCCCCGGATCGTCCAAGGGGCTCGGCGAGGGCGTGTCCACTCCCAGAAGCTCGATCCCGGCTTCGGCCAGCCCTCGCGCGGCCTCGACGCTGAGCGCGGGAAAGGCCCGGAAATAACGCGGGGAGCTGAAATGCCGGTCCCATCCGGTGTACAGGAGCACCTTCGCGGGATGCCCCGCCTCGGCCAGGGCGGCTTCCAGCTCGGGCCATCCAATGCGCGCGTCGGCTTCCACTCCTGAAAAGTCCAGGACTGCCGCGGTTCCCGCGAGCTTGGACAGGGGAATCCGATCCACGCTCCTTCCGCGGGGAAGGAAATGCAGCGGCGCATCCACATGGGTCCCCACGTGATTGGCGCAGCGGATCTCCTGCACGGAACAGCCGTCGCGCTCGACGGTCAGGGCATCGGTGACCGAAGGGGGAGAATCTCCGGGGATCACCGGCATGTCCGTTTTGATCAGGTGGGTCAGGTCGATCCAGTCCACGCAGCCTCCTTGTTGTTTTCCGTCCTTCGCCCATTCCCCGCCCCGTCATAGGCCGAGCATCTTGTGGCAGGTCCGGCAGGGACGAGGCGGCGGGGGGAACTCCTCCGGCTGAGGCAGCTCCTTGATCCCCGTGAGGCGCCGCTCGTTGAGCACTCTCCGGAATTCGCGGTATTCCGGAGCATTCCAGATGCGCAGCAGATCCTCCTCTCCCAGATTGCCGAACCCCTGTCTTGTGCCCTCCACCTCGGTGCCGCAGTAGAGATGCCTGTAGCGCTGTTTGGGCGGGAGCATGTTCACACAGGGGCCCACCTCCCCGTCCGAGGCGATGAACAGACAGCGGAGCGGATCCTCCTCGCAGACCAGCACCTCCTCCCCCCTCAAGGCGGGCAGGCGCAGGCCCACCCCCCTGTCCCGCGCCCTCGCGGCGGCTTCCCGCAGCAATTCGGCATGCTCCCGCTCCGGCTCCCCATGGCAGAGGAAAAAGCGCTGCGCCTCCTGCTCCAGGTTGCCAATGTACGTGGGATTGATGGCCACCACCGTATCCACGCCAATCCGCGCCGCCCAATCCACCACATCCGGCAGCTCCCGGACGTTCTGCCGCTGCAGCAGGCAGGTGAGCTCCAGCTCCATATCCGGCAGGCCCAGGCTCGAGGTGGCCCGCCGCAGGTGGGCCACGCCGTCCGTAATCCACTCCAGGCTCGATCCCGGTCGGAGCCGCTTGTGGGTCTCCTCCTCGGCGCCGCCCACGGAGAAGGAGATGAAGCCCGTCCCCGCCTGGGCCACGGAACGGGCCAGGGCCTGGTCCAGGCCGCAGCCGCTGGTCACGAACCCCGCACGGCTGCCCCGCGAGACCACAAGCTCCAGGGCGCTGCACAGATGGGGATAAAGAAGCGGCTCGCCCCATCCCTGCAGGATCACATTATCCACGCGTCCCAGATGCGGCTCCAGACGCTGCAGGTGCTCCCAGGGCAGATCCCGGCGCATGGTGTGCTCCTCCCGATGGAAACAGCTGGGACAGCGCAGGCCGCACCGGGTGGTCACCTCGATCTGCCAGGCAAAGAATCTCGGTCGGAAGGGCACCAGCCTTCGCAGCCAATTCATGGATCTCCTCTCTTGCGCTTCAAGTCACGGTTTCAAGCCAGCTCATTCCCGCGATCACCAGGGGCATGGTGACAGCGGAGCAGAGGGAGGTGACCAGGATGATCGAGGCCAGAAGCTCCGTCCTTCGCCGAAAGCGAATGGCGTACATCAGCGGCAGCAGGGCCGCTGGCCCGGAGGTCTGCACCACGGCCACGTCCCGTTCCAGCCCGGAAAAGCCCAGCATATGGGTTATCCCCAGAGCGAGGCCGGGGGAGATCACCAGGCGGATCATGACCGCGGCGGCGAGGACCAGGACGAAGTCGCGCATTCGCCCGGTAAACCCGATCTGTGCCAGCTGCAGGCCGAGAACGAATATCAAAAGCGGTATCGCCGCCTGCCCGAAGAGCTCCAGCCCCTTGCCCACGGCCTCCGGGAGGGAAAGACCCAGGGAGGTCAGGAGCATGGCCGCGATCATGGCATGGAAAATGGGAATTCGGGCCACATCCCCGGCCATCTCCCTCCAGGCGGTGCCTTGACTGATGAGACAGATGGCCACGGTGCACAGGGGGATATTGAAGACCACGAAGATGAGCACCGAGGCGTTCAGGGCCTGCGGGCCATAGGCGAAGTGGATCAGCGGCAGCCCGAAATTGCCCACGTTGATCATGGAGCAGCCGAGGATCAGGGCCAGCCCGTCCTCCCGCTTCAGGCGCAGGAGCCGCGCAACGCCCCAGGCCAGGAGCATGAGGCACGGGGTCAACAGAAGCATGAGCCAGAAGGGGCCGGAAAGCGCGGACCAGGACACGTCCTCGGCAACCAGGGTATGGAAGACGAAGACCGGAACAAAGACAATGACCCCGGCGTCGGCGATCTGCTTGACCTCCGGACGGACGGCCCGCTGGTACAGCGCGGCGATCCCGGCGATCAGGAAAAGGGGGAGCACTGATTCCCGAAAGATGAGGAGAAAGGCCAAGGGTCCGTGCAAAGCTCCTCCGCGTGCGCTGGAAGCGGTCCCTCACCACTGGAGCATCATTCCTGTCACTAGTGAGACTGTCTGGACACACTCCGGGAATTCATATAATGTATATCAGCAAAAATGACTGGGCTATACGGTCGGAGTGTTCCCACGGCCCGGCAAGGATAGGGGCAACGGCGAGCCAACCGGCATTGCTCTTGCAAGAAGCGCCTGCTGGAGTGAAACGCCGACCCCCCTTCCAGCAGAAAGGGCCGAGCACTCCGAGCCGATTCGGCGACACAGCCCGTCCTCACCCCTTCTCCTCGCTCTTTTTTCTGGTGTCACGGGCTGCCGCAGGAAAAGATCAGTCCGCCACGAGGCTCCCATGAACAGTGTCATTGTGTTGAACGCGGATTTCACCTATCTGCACACCGTGAGCTGGAAGCGGGGCATGCGCCTGGTGTTGAAGGGCAAGGTGGAAGTGCTCAAGTACGGCAAGTCCGTGGTCACCAGCTTCCAGAACCTGCACCGCATCCCGCTCGTTGTCCGGCTGATCCACTTCGTGCGCAGGGTGTACAAGAACAGGGTCCCCCTGAACAAGCGCAACATCCTGGCCAGGGACGATCACACCTGCCAGTACTGCGGAGCGAGCTGCCGTGCCAATCCCACACTGGACCACATCCTGCCCAAGTCCCGCGGGGGCACTTTCTCCTGGCAGAACACCGTCGCCTCCTGCAAGAAGTGCAACCAGAAAAAGGGGAACCGGACCCCGAGCGAGTGCGGGATGACCCTGCGCAAGAAGCCGGTGCAGCCCACCATCTCCGAGTTCACCAACCAGCGGGTGGCCCAGATGGGTGTGCGGGAGCTGCTGCAGGACCTGGTTTCGGCCCCGGAGGAAAACTGACCGCCGTCCCCCGTTTCAGGCCGGCTTGCTCGCCTCCACCAGGCAGTCCATCTGCTCGAAGGAATCGGCTCCCGTGCGAAGGGCCCGTATCCGCTCGAATCCCGCTTGCTCCAGATCGGAACGCACCTCTTCCAGGGTGTAGGTGTCCCCGCTTTCCGTATTCACCAGCATGTTCAGGGCGAAGATCGCTCCCGCCCCGGGCTTGGTCCGCGTCTCGTCCATGATGTGGTCCCTGATGAGCAGCACCCCGCCGGGATCCAGGGCGCGGTGGATCTTGCGGTACAGCTCCAGGTTCTGCTCCGGCCCGTTCTGGTGGATGATCGCGGAGAGAAGGGCCATGTCGCAGCCCGTGGGGAGCTCGTCGCGGAGGTAGTTGCCGGGAAAGAGGGTGATCCGCTCCCCTTCCTCCTCCCGGGCTACCCGCTCCTCGGTGATGGGGATCACCCGGGGCAGATCGAAGATGACCCCTTCCATGGCGGGATTGTGCCGCAGGAAGGCCAGGGTGTACACCCCCGAGCCCCCTCCTATGTCGAGCAGGCAACGGCAGGAGGTCGTCCCGTAGAAGGCGGCGATCTCCTCGGCCAGATCCCGCCCCACGGTATCCATGGCCCCGATGAAGTCCCGCTGCCTTTGCTCGCCCAGGTCCTCGAGGCTCTCGCGCTCGGCGTTTTCTCCCTGAATCACGCTCTCCGTCAGGCGGCTCCAGTTTTCCCACATATGGATCATGTGGCGGAGCATGGGAAGGACGGTGCGGGGATGGCTCGCCGAAAGATGGGCCCCCTTCTCGGTGAGCCGATAGCGCTCCCGCTCCTTGTCCAGATAGCCGCTCACCACCATGCTGTCCAGAAGGCGCTGCGTTGCCCGCTGATCCAGGCCCTTGGCCTGGCTGAGATCTTCCGCGGTCGCCGGGCCGTCCTCCAGGCTGGTGAAGAGACCCAGCTCCGCGGCGCTCAGAACGGCCCGACTGGTCATGAATCGCCTGACCTCGGCCAAAATGTCCTTTTCCTGCATGAAATGCCTCGATAGCGTCTGCCGGATTCATCGGGACAACTGTTCCCTGTCCCCTCTTGGCGGCCGAAGCCCGGTCTACCGAGGGGAACCTGCCATCACAAAGCCGCGCGCGTCCCGACGGGCCCTTGATTCGCCCGGACGCGCGCTCGGCTCCTTTCCTGCTTCCGAAGCGTTCCAGTGCTTACGTCTTATGCACGACGAAGCGGTTTTCCAGCTCCTCGAGCTTGTGCACGATCCCGCCGTATTCCAGCTCGGACTGGGGCAGCATGGCGTTGCCGAAAAAGCCCTGCCTCCGGAGATCGCTCGCCTTGTCCGCGACACGGGATCTGACCTGATCCCAGAAGGGATGGTCGAACACGTCCACCGGCGAGGTCAAGCGGCCCTCGTGGACGCAGTACGCGGCGCAGGAGACCATGGGCGGGCCGTCGAAATAGGAGACCATGCTGTTCAGCCGAGCCGGCATCAGCGGGCCGCAGTGGCTGCCGCGCATGAATCCGGCCACATTGGGGGCGATCTCGTACGGGGCCAGGGCCTCGCCGCTTGCGGGAAACTCGCCCTGTACCCGGGCCAGAAGGATGGGATCGTCCTTGCCCACGTATTTACCCGCGATGTTCTGCAGCCGGGTCGTGCTCACGGACACGGCCTGCCTTCCAGTGGCCCGGTTGAAGATGCTCTCCACCACGAACCGCTCCGGATCCCGTAGCAGGGCCGCGATATCGTAGAGCTCCTCCGGGGTGCTCAGGTCGATGACCTTGTCCCCTTCGGTGTGGGAGACATCCATGATGCGGAAGGTGAATCCGGTGGACATCTTGGGCGAGAGCATGAGGCCGGGGCAGTACATGGGATCGCCGAAGCCGAGGTACAATGGGAGATTGTACGCCCCGGGATCGGTCTTGTCCGCGGCAAAGAAGAGGAGCGGCTCATTGGGCCGCTCCTCGATCTCCATCTCCGCAACCGCCGGGCCGAGCCCCCGCACATTGCCGGAGAAGGAATCCTTGAGCAGATCCTGCCCTGCTCCGTAGAGGCCCTGGTCCCTGGCCACCTCGGTGCCCGCCTGAAAGGCGTCCCAGGCCAGGCGATGCACCTCCTCGTTGTCCGTGCCCTTGTTGTGCGTGGTCAGCAGGGCGATGTCATCACCGGTATAGCTCACATGATAGTCGATGAGCAGGCCGTGATGATGCTGATGAATATACTCCCTCACGCTGTCCAGAAGACGCTGGCTGGGCCGGATGTGCCCGCCGACGCTTCCAATGTCCGCCTTGATTGCCGTGAGTGTGGTTTTCATCGGGCTCGGCCTCCTTGCTTTGTAATGATTCACCACCCCAATGCCTCAGCGAGGTGGCGAACAATTCCCCGAAACCAAAACTACGACCCACTCCCCTTAGCGCATCATAAGACAGGATTTTGCACGAGACAAGATTTTCTGGGATAATGAGAGCGCTCTGCGTGAATTTTCGTCCCTTGCACACCCTTTTGGAATGGAACATGGTCAGCGCATCCGGAAAGGACATCCCTATACCCCGGGAAATGACCGCGGCCGTGGTCCGGGACGGCCGGATCGGGCTCCGGACCATGCCCCTCCCCGATCCCTCCCCCGGCGAGGCCTTGCTGCGGATCAGGATGAGCGGCATCTGCGGCACCGATCTGGAGCTCCTTCGCGGCTATCAGGAGTTCTCCGGAGTGCCGGGACACGAGCTCGTGGCCGAGGTGGTCCGGGCCCCCGGGCGGGAGGATCTGGAGGGCGAGAGGGCCGTGGCGGACATCAACTGCGGCTGCGGGACATGCCGCGACTGCCTGTGCGGAAACACGACCCACTGCCCCGAGAGAACGGTCATCGGGATCAGGGGGCGTCAGGGCGCCTTCGCGGACTATCTCTCCCTCCCCCTGGCCAATCTGCATCGTGTGCCCCGGGATCTGCCGGACCGCGCGGCCGTCTTCGCCGAGCCCCTGGCCGCGGCGCTGCGCGTGAGCCAACAAATGCACATCACCGCCCCCATGCGCGCGGCCGTCCTGGGAGACGGCAAGATGGGGCTTTTGAGCGCCATGGCCCTGCGTCACCTCAACCCGGACATCCTGCTCCTCGGCAGGCACAAAGAGAAGCTGGAGCTATTCGAGCGAATCGGGGGCAGAACCCTGCACACCGATAGGGACGGGGACAGCGATCCGCCCGGGGAGACGCCGGAGAGCGCATTCGATCTGGTGGTGGAGGCCACGGGCAATCCGGAAGGAATCGAGCAGGCGAGCCGCATGTGCCGGCCGCGGGGAACCATCGTGCTCAAGACCACCGCGCACCGTTCCGCCTCCTTCCCCTTTTCCCGGATCGTGGTGCGGGAGCAGCATATCCTGGGCTCGCGCTGCGGGGACCTGGACCTGGCCCTGCACTTCCTCGGTCAGGGCCTGGTGGACCCCGAGCCCTTGATCGAGGCCGTCCTACCCTGGCCCAAGATCGAAGAGGCCCTGAATCGCTCCGCCGCCAGGGGCAGCCGCAAGGTCCTGCTGGACCATCTCGGCACGAAGAGGGAGGAAGCCTGCCCGGGGGAAGGCCATGGCGGATAAGTGCCTGCTGCTCCTACTGGACGGTCTCGGGGACAGGGGGCATCCGGAGCTGGAGGGGCAGACCCCACTTCAGGCGGCCCAGACCCCCAATCTGGACCGCATCGCGGACCTCGGGGCCACGGGGCTCTTTCATCCCGGGCAGCCGGGTCGGCCCTTTCCCAGCGAAAAGGCCCACTTCGCCCTCTTCGGCTATCGCCAGGAGGAATTCCCCGGCCGCGGCCTGCTGGAGGCCCTGGGCCACGGCCTGCGTCCGGGTCCGGAGGACGTGGCCCTGCTGGCTCACCTGGCGTCTGCCACGGAAAGGGACGGCTGCCTCTTCCTGGAGCGGGAGCTTCCCCACCCTCCAGGTGAGCGGGAGCTGGCCGGGCTGCTGGAAGCCCTTCCCGCTCCGGAGGAGGACGGCCTTTCCATCCGCTTTCATCCCACTCGCGGACAATCCGGCATCCTGCTGCTCCGCGGCGGGGCCAGCCCGTACATCACGGACACCAATCCCATGCGGGACAGCGTCTTCCTCCCGGACCTTCTTCCCTGGCAGGACCTCCCGGAAGAGGAGATCGAGCCGGCCCGAAACACGGCGAGGGCCCTGAAGCGCTACCTCGTGAGCGCATACCAAGCGCTGATAGCGCATCCGGTGAACAAGCAGCTCCTCCGCGAAGGCCGCGCTCCGCTCAACGTCTTGATCACGCAGCGCCCCGGCAGGCATCTCCCGGTGCCGGCCCTTTCCGAGCGCTTCGGCCTGCGGGGGGCCACCGTGGCCTCGGGGGCGATGTATCGCGGGCTGGCCTCCTTCCTGGGGATGGGGCACATCGGAGCAAAGGACAGCGGGGATCCCGGAGCGGACCTCGCCGCTCGGCTCCACTCCGCCCGGCGTCTCCTGCCGGATCACGACTTCATCCACCTGCACACCAAGGCCCCGGACCAAGCGGCCCACGGCAAGGACCCGCGCCGGAAGAAGGAGGTGATCGAGTCCCTGGATCGGGGGCTCGACGGCCTGGACCCGGAATGGCTGCGAGAGGAAAACGTCCTGCTCGCGGTTGCCTCGGACCACTCCACCCCCAGCAGCGGAACGCTCATCCACTCCGGGGAGCCGGTTCCCCTGGCCCTGCTGAGCCGAGAGACCCGGCGGGACGGAGTGACCCGCTTCGAGGAGACGGCCTGCGCCGCGGGTTGCCTCGGCTTGATCCGCGGATCGGATTTCATGTACACTGTTCTGGATATGCTCGATCGGTCCAAACTGGCCGGAATCAGGGACACACCCGTGGATCAGCCCTTCTGGCCGGGCAAACGCACTCCCTTTTCCCTTCCATGAACGCGCAACACGAAATCGGCGTCATTCACGGACGGTTCCAGGTCCTGCACACGGATCACCTGGAATACCTCCTGGCGGGAAAAAGCCGGTGCGAGCACCTGGTGGTGGGGATCACCAACCCGGACCCCAGCCTGACCCAGACCGATCCGGCGGACCCCGAGCGCTCCGACCCCCGGGCCAACCCGCTCACCTACTTCGAGCGCTACACCCTGGTCCGAAACGTTCTGACCGAGGCGGGCGCCGCGGAGGGGACCTTTTCCGTGGTCCCCTTTCCGGTGACGCACCCCCATCTCTACGAATGCTACGTGCCGCTCTCCGCCTGCTTTTTCCTGACTATCTACGACGACTGGGGCCGAAGGAAGCTGGAAACCTTCCGTTCCCTAAATCTGCGGACCGAGATCCTCTGGGAGCGAACGCCGGAAACCAAGGGCATCAGCGCGTCCACGGTCCGGAAGAAAATGATCGCCGGACAGCCGTGGCGCCACCTGGTCCCGGAGGCGTGTGCGGCAAGGATGCTCGCCTGGTCCGTTCCCGGGAGGCTACGGCGTCTCGGCTGCGGTCCGGACCAGCCTAACAGCGATTGACCGCGAGGGGGAAATGATGTAGAAATTCCCGGATGACACAGAAGCACGGTACGGACAACACAAGGGATACGGATCTCAGCTGCCGTCAGTGCAGCGGTCGGCTGTTTCTGCTCAGGACCTGAACCGGGGTCGTCCTGTGCTGCAGGTCCTGCGGCGGGGAATACAGCCTGGAACGCTACGTGAACGAAATGGACGAAACATGGGATGAGGCGGTGGCCAACACGCCCTGTGACCGTCTCTAACAGTCCGCGGAAAGAAGACCCCGGACGAGCGGCGGGCACTCCGCTGACAACCCTCTGATCCGCCTGTCCCCGGCTCGGGACAAGTCGAGACCAAGACAAGCCTCCACATGCCGGATATCGCCTCCTTCATCCAACAGTTCGCCATACTGGCCCTTCCCGTCCTTTTGGCCATCACCCTGCACGAGCTGGCCCACGGCTATACCGCCTACCTTCTGGGGGACCCGACCGCCAAGAACGCGGGACGGCTCACCCTGAACCCGCTCAAGCATCTGGACCCCATCGGCACCATCGCCCTGTTTCTGATCAAGATCGGCTGGGCCAAGCCGGTTCCCATCAATGCGGCCTATTTCTCCAACATGCGCCAGGGGCTCATCCTGGTCTCCGTGGCCGGGCCGGCGATCAACTACGCCCTCGCCGTGGTTTTCGCCCTGGCCTTCCACCTGCTTTCCCTGATCTACTATTCCGGGGCGGGATCCGCGGCGCTTCCGGTCCTCGAGCCGTTGCTCCTCATGTGTCAGGCCGGGGTGCTTATCAACATCGGGCTGGGGACCTTCAATCTGCTCCCAGTGCCGCCCCTGGACGGAAGCAACATCCTGGCCGGACTCCTTCCCCCGCAATGGGCCCGGGTTTTTCTCCAGCACAGCACCTACGGGATCATCATCCTGGTGATATTCCTCATAAGCGGCGGGGCCCAAAAGGTGATCATCCCCATCATCTACGGGCTCGGCGGACTGCTGGTCCCTCTGTAGCCCTCGCGCCGCGGAGCCGCGCCGACCTCGCCGGGGGCCAAAGGCGCCGCGGCCGCGGTTCCTTGCCAGCGGCCCCCTTTTTCCACCGATCACCACGTTCGGCATCTCAACCTGAACGAGCGAAACGTCTCCAAGCAAAGGACACGACGCCATGGAGCAAGGCAACCGAATCGTCTCCGGCATGCGGCCCACGGGTCCCCTGCACCTGGGCCACTACTTCGGCGTCCTGCAGAACTGGGCCGAGCTGCAGAAAAGCAGGGAATGCTTCTACTTCATCGCGGACTGGCACGCCCTGACCACGGACTACGCCAATCCGCAATCCATCTCCGAATACAGCTTCCAGCTCCTTGTGGACTGGCTCGCCGCCGGCCTCGACCCGGAAAAGGGCGTTTTTTTCCAGCAATCCCGCATTCGGGAGCACGCGGAGCTGAATCTGCTGCTCTCCATGATCACCCCCCTCGGCTGGCTGGAGCGCAATCCCACGTACAAGGAGGTCAAGCAGGAGCTGGAGGCCAAGGACCTGAACACCCTGGGTTTTCTGGGCTATCCGGTGCTGCAGACCGCGGACATCGTCATCTACCGCGCGGACCGGGTCCCCGTGGGGGAGGACCAGCTTCCCCATCTGGAGCTGTCCCGGGAGATCACCCGGCGCTTCAACGCCTTCTACGGGGAGACCTTCCCCGAGCCCAAGCCCCTGCTCACGGAATCCTCGCGCCTGCCCGGCCTGGACGGCCGCAAGATGAGCAAGAGCTACGACAACGCCATTTTCCTGGGCGAGGACCCGGACAGCCTGCAGAAGAAAATCAAGACCATGCTCACGGACACGAGCCGCATGCGCCTCAAGGATCCCGGGGATCCGGCTCAGTGCAATCTCTTCCCCTACCTGAAACTGCTCGATCCGCAGGAGTCCTATCCGGAGATCGTGGAGGGCTGCACTCAAGCGACCAGGGGATGCATGGACTGCAAAAAGCTCCTGTTCCAGAAGCTGGAGGCCTTTCTGGAGCCCATCCGGAGCAGGAGACGGGAGCTGGAGAACGATCCGGACACGGTCCGGGACATTCTCCGCAGGGGCAACGAGGCCGCGCGTGCCGAGGCGGAGGCCACCATGGAGAGCGTCCGGTCCCGGATGAGCCTCACGTAGCTCGGCTTCCGCACAGCAAGCCCCAAAAAAAGGCCCGGCATGCCATGCCGGGCCTTTTTTTGGGGCTCGAAAGGAGGGTCTCTTGCGTTCCCTTCGCTCGGGGGCCGCTACCCCTTGACCTCGCGCACCCGATTGTTCTCCTCCACCAAAACCACCCGCGGGGTGTGCTCCCGCATCTCCTGGTGCGTGAGCCAGGCGTAGGCCGCGATGATTACCCGCTCGCCCACGGAGCCCTTCAGGGCCGCGGCCCCGTTCAGGGCGATCTCCCCGCTCTCTCCCTCGATAATGTACGTGGTCAGCCGTTCGCCGTTGTCGATGTTGTACACATCCACCCGCTCGTTGGGCAGAAGCCCGGAGGCCTGCAGCAACGAGGGGCACACGGCCACGCTTCCGTTGTACTCCACATTGGCGTCGGTCAGTCGCGCCCCGTGAATCTTGGCCTGCAGAAAACATCGCATAGCTTCACTCACTCTCCGGAAAGAAGGATGTTGTCGATGAGCCTCGCCCTGCCCAGATAGACCGCCACCGCGAGCAGGGTATTGTCTCCGATCTCCTCGACGGGATGCATCTCCCGGGAATCCACTACCTCGATATAGTCGATTTGTCCAGAGGGGACGTACTGGCCATAGAACGCGCGCAGTCCCTCCTTGATCGCTTCGGCGTCCGTCTCTCCCGCGGCGACCCATTCCCCGGCCCGCTCCAGGCCGGCTTGGATCCAGGGGGCCTGGCGGCGCTCTTCGGCACTCAGATAGGTATTCCTCGAGCTGAGCGCCAGCCCGTCCTCCTCCCGCACGATGGGCCGGCCCACGACCTCCACGGGCAGATTCAGATCGCGGGCCATGCGCCGGATCACGGCGAGCTGCTGCCAGTCCTTGCGGCCGAAGACCGCCACATGGGGAAGAACAATGGTGAGCAGCTTGGCCACGACGGTGCAGACCCCCTCGAAGTGCCCCGGACGGCTCGCACCGCAGAGGTGTTTGGAGAGCTCCGGGACCTGGATCCAGGTGGCGTGATTCTCCGCGTACATCTGCCGCGCCGTGGGGGCGAAGAGGACATCCGCGCCCAGCTCCCGGGCGGTCTCGCTGTCCCGTTCGAAGTCCCGGGGGTAGTCCTCGAAGTCCTCCCCGGGCCCGAACTGGGCGGGATTGACAAAGAGGCTGACCACGGTGCGGTCGCTGTTCTCGCGAGCCCAGCGCATGAGGCTCAAGTGCCCCTCGTGGAAATAGCCCATGGTGGGGACCAGGGCCACCCGCTCGCCCCGGCAGCGCCAGGCGAGTCCGGTCTGCTGCATCTCCTCGGGATCGGTCGTGATCTGCATAGGCAACGTCTCGTTACTTGTTCTTTGTTCTTCGTTCTTCGAGATTCGAAATTCGAAATTCGAAATTCGAAATTCATGAAAGATTGAGCTTTTTGTAGCGACAAAGCAAGGGGAAGATTTTGAGGCGCCCTACTCGTAAAGAACCCGCTCCAGGCAGAGCCCCTTGGCCGGAGCCGTGGCCGAGGCGCGGCTCCTGTCCCGGGAATCCAGGATGGCCTCCATGTCCCCGGGGCCCAGCTTGTGCTTTCCGGCCCGCACCAGGCACCCGACCATGATCCGGACCATCTGCTTGAGGAACCCGTCCGCGGCGACGGTCACCACCATCTCCTCGGAGCGCGAGCCGGGATCCAGGCTGACGCTCTGCACCGTGCGCACGGTATGGGCCAGGAGCGTGCCCACGTTCTGCATGGCGGCGAAGTCGCGCCGCCCGGGGAAAACCGCTGCCACGCGCCGCGCGGCCTCCGGATCCAGGTCTCCCACGGGCCAGACAAAGGGCCTGCGCTGGGGAATGACGTATTCCGGGGCGGTCCACAGGGTATAGGTATAGACCTTGGACTCGGCGCTGTGTCTGGCGTGGAAGGAATCCTCCACCCACCGGACCGAGGTGACGCAGGCATCATCCGGCAGGAGGGAATTGAGGGCCCTGCGCCAGGGCACGCCGGTCCTGTCCCCCGGGATGTCGCAGTGGGCCACCTGTCCCAGGGCATGGACCCCGGAGTCGGTGCGCCCCGCGCCGTGCGTCCTGATCCGCCGGTTGCAGATGCGGCCCAAGGCCGCCTCCAGACAGCCCTGAACCGTACGCTGGCGCGGCTGAACCTGCCAGCCCGCGAACCGGGCCCCGTCGTACGCGATCCAAAGCGCCAAACGCGGCATAGTGTTCTCTCGGGATACCTCCACACCGCAAAGCAAAGGCTCTATCCTTGCCTGCCTGGTAAAATGCCGGCGAAGCGGGCCCTGCACAGCAGGATTTCACCGGGGCGTCCTTTGCGTCTTGGCGGTGCGTGACGATTGGCCCGCCGCTCGCATTGACGATCCGGGCCCTGCCTGCGATGCTTCCCTCCGTACCCCGGACCAGACGCGTTGCGAGCGAGAGGCGGACAAGCCGCGCCAGCATAGGGAATCCGCTCCGGCATGACAACCCGGGCCCACACCTGTCCACCCCAAGGAGAGGACCATGAGCCAGCGCGCCATCTATCTGGAAACCGTATCCATCCCCGAGGCCCTGACCCGCGTGAAGGATCGCCTGAGCCGGGACGCCCTTCTGCAGCGGGAGCTGATCCCCTCGGAAGAGGCCGCGGGCCGCATCACCGCGGAACCCATCTTCGCCCGCTCCTCCTCGCCCACGCATCACAGCGCGGCCATGGACGGGATCGCCCTCGCCGCGGAATCCACCTTCGGGGCCAGGGAGGGACGGCCCATCACCCTGCGCCGGGATGCGGACTACGCTCCGGTCAATACCGGGGATCCCCTCCCGGCGTGGTGCGACGCGGTGGTCATGATCGAATATGTGGACCAGCTGGACCAGGACACGGTCCAGCTGGAGCACCCCGCCTTTCCCTGGCAGCACGTGCGCCGCATCGGGGAGGACATCGTGGCCACGGAGCTCCTCCTGCCCCAGAACCACCGCCTCACCGCGTACGACATCGGGGCCCTGCTGAGCGGGGGCATCTTCGAGGTGCCCGTGTGGGAGCGCCCCCACGTGCACATCGTGCCCACCGGGGACGAGATTCTGGACTTCACCCGCCGGCCCGAGCCGGAGCCGGGCCAGGTCATCGAGAGCAACTCCCAGGTGCTCGCCTCCCTGGCCCGCTCCTGGGGCTGTGCCACCGCCAGGGTGTCCCCTGTCCCGGATGACGAGGAGGAGCTGGCCCGCGCCCTGCAGCAGGGCCTGGACTCCGGGGCCCACATCGTGGTCATCGGGGCCGGATCCTCCGCCGGGAGCCGGGACTACACCCGCAGGGTCCTGGAACGCTTCGGCACGGTGGTGGTGCACGGGATCAAGGCCATGCCGGGCAAGCCCTCTCTGCTGGCCGTCAGCGGCAACCGCCTCATCGTGGGCGCCCCGGGCTATCCCGTCAGCGCGGTGATCTGCTTCGAGGAGCTGCTGCGCCCCCTTGTGGAGTGGATGACCCGTCTTCCCGGCGACCGCGGGCCCGGGGTCGATGTCCGGCTGACCCGCAAGGTGCCCTCCAAGCTGGGCCAGGAGGAATTCCTCCGCCTGAGCATCGGCCAGGTGGGCGAGGAGCTGGTGGGCACCCCCCTGCCGCGGGGAGCGGGCCTGATCACCTCCCTGACCCGAGCCCAGGGGATGGCCCGGATTCCGGCGGAATCCGAGGGCAAACAGGCCGGAGAACACCTGCGGACCGAGCTCCTGGTCCCCCGGGACGAGCTGGAGCGGGTCCTGGTCTGCGTGGGGAGCCACGACAACACCATCGACCTCCTGGCCAACGAGCTCATGGGGCTGGAATCCCCCCTGACCCTGACCTCGGCCAACGTGGGGAGCATGGGCGGGCTGCAGGCCATACGCGACGGCTCGGCCCATCTGGCGGGGACCCATCTCTATGATCCCGACAGCGGGGAGTACAACTTCCCCTTCATCGAGCGGATCATCGGGGACCTTCCGGTCCTGGTGGTCAATCTGGCCGTTCGGCACCAGGGGCTGCTCGTGGCCAGGGGGAACCCCCTGGGCATCCGTGGAATCGAGGATCTGACCCGGGAGGACGTCCGCTTCATCAACAGACAGCGCGGAGCGGGAACCAGGATCCTGCTCGACGACGCCCTGCAGCGGCACGGCATCTCCCCGCAGCGGGTCAGCGGGTACGACCAGGAGGAATTCACCCACATGGCCGTTGCGGTCAACGTGAAGAGCGGGGTCGTGGACTGCGGGATGGGGATCCACGCCGCGGCCAAGGCCCTGGACCTGGACTTCGTTCCCTTCGCCAGGGAGCGCTACGACCTGGTCCTTCCCCGGGCCTTCGAGGAGGAGGAAAAGATCAAAACCCTGCTGGACCTGATCAGGCACCCCGATCTGCAAGCCAAGATCCGGGAGCTGGGCGGGTACGAGACCACGTGGACCGGCCGGATCGTGGGGCGCGGGGACGGGCTGCCGCCAGCGGGTGACGGGGACTGAGCAGGCCACTCTCCTGGCTATCCCAGGCGAAGGATCACCGGGTCCCCAATCGCCAGACCGAGCCATTCGGCGCAGGAGGCCCGGTCCACGGCCAACTCCAGATAGCCCTGGCTTCCGGGAAGGATCCCCGCGCTGCGGACAGGGATGGCGCTATAGGCCCGGACCGCGGCAACGGAGAAGGACGCGGGCTCCACGAGCTCGAAGCTCTCCCCTTCCCTGATCGTCTCGCCCCAGGCGCTCTCGGGGATATTGAGCACGCAGTTGCCGAAGCGGTCCACATGCAGGACCCGGGCCTGGAGACGATCGCCGCGGAGCTCCGCCTCACTGAAGGGGAGTCGGACCAGATCATCCCTGGACAGCCTCTCCCCGAGGCGGTCCGGATCCGCTCCCTCGGCCAGGTCCGCGGCCAGGGGAGCGAAGACGTCCCTGCCGTGGAAGGTGGAGCTCGCCCCGGAGTAGCGCTCCGTCCGGAGCCGCCACAGGCCGTCCGGGGGAACATCCCGGAGCATGAGCTCCAGAAGGCCGTTGTCCGGGGCAAGAAGGTATCCCTCGCCCGAGTGGAGGAGCACGATCTCCCGGGAGCTCCCCACCCCGGGATCCACCACCGCCAGGACGATGCAGCCCCGGGGCAGCCAGGGCCAGGAAGCCCGGAGAAAGAAGGCCCCTTGCGGGATGTTGTGCGGCTCCACCTGGTGGGACAGATCCAGGATTTGACAGGAGGGACGGCGCCGTAGCAGAACGGAGGCAAGCTGCCCCCTGTAGGGATCCCTGTCACCGAAATCGGTCAACAGTCCGAAAATCTCGGCCATAGCCTATGCAGATCCTGATCATGTTTCTCGTTTTCCTGGCCGGAGTGCTCGCCCCGTCCCAGGCCGGGATCAACTCCACCCTGAGCCGCTATCTGGGCAGCAACTTCGCCGCCGCGCTGGTCTCCTTCTCCGTGGGGACCCTGGCCCTGGCTGTCTACGTCCTGGTTTTCCGGCTCCAGATGCCGCTGGTCCGGGCCTTCTCCCAGGGACCCTGGTGGATGTGGCTGGGCGGCCTGTGCGGGGCCTTCCTGGTCACCACGACCATCCTCGCCGCCCCCCGCCTGGGAGCGACCACCATGATCGGCTTCCTCCTGGCCGGACAGATGGTGGCCTCCCTCCTGTTGGACCACTTCGGCCTGCTGGGCTACCCGGGTCACGCCATCAATCTCTGGCGCGTGCTGGGGGTGGTGCTTTTGGCCAGCGGGGTGATGCTTATCCGAACCTTTTGATCTGTTCGTTATCCGTTATCCGTTATCCGTTATCCGTTATCCGTTATCCGTTATCCGTTATCCGTAAAAGGTGATTTGCGCATTTCTGGCGCGTCAACCCTCGCCTGCCGGATCCTTCAACCCTTCTCCTTTCCGGTATCAGAAATTCACAATCCGAAATTCGAAATTCGAAAATTGAAAATTGAAATCCGGAACACGAAACCGTGAACCATGAACGGAGAACGGGGAACCCGGAACACCTAAAGTCCGTCGCGCATCCCGCGCCACACCTCAATGAGCCCCAGGGTGGACGGATCGTGCGCCCCTTCGCTCCGGTCCCGCTCCAGATCCGGCAGCACCCGCTTGGCCAGCTGCTTGCCCAGCTCCACGCCCCACTGGTCGAAGGAGTTGATGTTCCACACAGCGCCCTGGGTGAAGATCTTGTGCTCGTACAGGGCGATAAGGGCCCCAAGGCAGTACGGGGAAAGCTCCCGCAGCAAAAGGGTGCTGGAGGGTCGGTTGCCGGGCTGCACCTTGTGCGGGGCCAGGCGCTTTGCTTCGCTCTCGTCCGCTCCCTGCTCCAGGAGCTCGTTTTTGGCCTCCTCCAGGGAGCGGCCCTGCAGCAGGGCCTCGGTCTGGGCGAAAAGATTGGCCAGTAGCAGGGTGTGCTGCTCCGGGAGAAAGCCGGACGAGCGAGCGAACCCGATGAAGTCGCAGGGCACGTGCCGCGTGCCCTGGTGCAGAAGCTGGAAGAAGGCGTGCTGTCCATTGGTACCGGCGGCGCCCCAGACCACCGGTCCCGTGTGGCACCCCACGGGCGCTCCCTGCAATGTGGCGCTCTTGCCGTTGCTCTCCATCTCCGCCTGCTGCAGATAGGCGGGCAACCACTCCAGGGACTGGCTGTAGGGAAGGACGGCCTGGGTCTCCGCCCCGCGGAAGTTCACCTGCCACACCCCCAACAGCCCCAGCATCAGGGGCAGATTCTTCTCCAGAGGGGCGGTGCGGAAGTGCTCGTCCACCAGGTAGGCCCCGGTCAAAAACTCCTCGAAGCGCTCCGGGCCCACGGCCAGGGCGATGGACAGGCCGATGGAGGACCACAGGGAGTAGCGCCCCCCGACCCAGTCCCAGAAACGGAACATGTTCTCCGGATCGATGCCGAATTCCCGCACCTGCTCCTCGTTGGTGGACACGGCCACGAAGTGGGCCGCAACCGCGGACTCGTCCCCCAGACGCTCCACGAGCCACTGCCTGGCGGCCCGGGCGTTGGCCATGGTCTCCTGGGTGGTGAAGGTCTTGGAGGAGATAATGAACAGGGTGTGTTCCGGGTCCAGCTGGCGCAGGGTCCGCTCCAGGTCCATGGGGTCCACGTTGGCCACGAAGTGGGCTCGCGGACCCTCGGGATCCAGGTGCTCCAGGGCCCGCACGGCCATGCGCGGCCCCAGGTCCGACCCGCCGATGCCGATGTTCACCACGTCGGTCACCGGATATCCGGTGTGGCCCCTCCGCTCGCCGCTTCGCACCCGGCGGCAGAAATCGCACATTTGCCTGTACACCGCGCGGACGTCGGGCATGACGTCCTCACCGTCCACGTATACGGGACGGCCGGAAAAGTCGCGCAGGGCCACGTGGAGCACGCTTCGGCCCTCGGTGACGTTGATCCGCTCCCCGCTGAACATGGCCTCCATCCGTTCCGGCACTCCCGCTTCCCGGGCCAGCCGAAGCAAGAGCTCGACGGTTTTCCTGGTGACCGGCTGCTTGGAGTAGTCCAGGAACACGGGCCCCATGGACAGGGAGAATTCCGTGAACCGCTCGGTATCGCCGGCGAAGAGATCGCGCACGTCCACGTGGCGCATCTCTTCCGCATGCCGGGCGAGATCCTTCCAGGCTTCAAGGTGTGTGGGCATAAGCGTTCCCCGTTCTGCGTTCTGCGTTCTGCGTTC